>JANOTI010000212.1:0-4047 GCA_031416255.1 Sphingomonadales bacterium
GTCTGGAGGCGCCCGTTGTGTTCCTTGCTGACATTGCGGCGGACCCCGAAAAGGCCGGCGACTGGAATCGCGGCATCGATATCCCGATGGATGGCGACATGCATTTGCCTCTGCTTCCCGTGAAAAAGGGCGAACGCGGCGATCGGCTTTCCAAGATTGCGAAAGACGCAGAGGATCGCGACCGTCAGGAGCATTTCCGTCTGCTATACGTAGCAATGACGCGCGCAGCGGAGCATCTTATATTGGCGGGTTCACTTGGAACAAAATCCAAAGGCGAAACGGCGGAGCACAGCTGGTACAATGCGCTAGAGGCGGGAATGAAGGCACTTGGTTGCGATTGGGATTCCGATCCGCTTTGGGGCGCCACGATGCGCTATTCAGCGGACGGTTCGTTTAAGCGAGAAAAGCCCAAGGAGAGTGCCGCCGATACCGCTGTGGATATGCCGGACTGGATGTTTACACCTGCTCCGGCAGAGGAAATTCCGCCGCGTCCGCTTGCGCCATCCAATTTGGACGACGATCTTTATGGTGACGCACCGGCTAGTGCGGCGCTGAAGGTGGCGGCACTGCGTGGGAAGCTGCTGCACGCGTTGTTTGAACAATATGCCGGTGGTGATCTTGCTGCATTCCAAACGGCGGCGGTCCAATGGCTGGGCCGCAACAATCCGGAACAGGATTTCAATCACCAGACTGCTGTAGCCGAAGTCATTGCGGTGATGCAAAATCCTGATTGGGCGGAGTTGTTTTCAACGGCTGTGCGCGCCGAAGTTCCGCTGGCGGCATTGGTTGGGACGACCGTCATCACCGGCCGCGTTGACCGGTTGCTTGTTGAGGATGACCGCGTGCGCCTGATCGACTTCAAGACTGGGCGGAATGTTCCGCAGAACGAAACCGCTGTCTCCACCCCAATCCTGCGGCAAATGGCGCATTATGTTGCCGCGCTGGAATCGATCTTTGCCCCGCGCAAGGTCGAGGCCGCATTGCTCTATACCAATGGCCCTTCGATGATCGAACTGTCTGCGGACGTGCTTGCGCCGCATAAGCCTGTATGAATGCGCCCCAAGCAAATCTTTTGCCGACGCCGCTTGCAACGCGCCCGTGCGGTCCATACATTCATATTAACTTTTAAGGAGAATTTCTGTGGCCACCACTGCTGTAGGCGATGATAATTTTGACACCGATGTGCTCGGTTCTGACAAACCGGTTCTGGTCGATTTCTGGGCCGAATGGTGCGGCCCATGCAAGATGATCGGCCCCGCGCTTGAAGAAATCAGCGATGAATTGGGTGAGCAGGTGACGATCGTTAAATTGAATATCGATGATCATCCAGACACGCCCGGCAAATACGGCGTGCGCGGTATCCCGACGATGATCTTGTTCAAAAATGGCGAAGCGGTGGAAACCAAAGTTGGTGCCGCACCAAAGGCCGAATTGAAACGCTGGCTGGAGGCCGCGCTTTAACTGCGTTCCGTCACGTACTCCGTTTGCCCTGAGTAAGTGCCGAGCGTAGCGAGGTGCTGTATCGAAGGGTAGTTGGCGCACCCGGTACTTCGATACGCTACTTCGGCCTTACGGCCTCTGCAGCTACTCAGCACAAACGGATTTTAGCAAGGTTTGCACCTTCCTTCCGCTAACTCCGGTAATCGGCGTTAATGCTGATGTAACCATGGGTCAGGTCGCACGTCCACACGGTCGCGCGGCCTGCACCGAGGCCAATGTCAACTCCGATACGGATGTTTTGGCCTTTCAGATGCGCAGCGACCGGCGCTTCGTCATAGCTATCGACGGCCAACCCCGCCTGTGCGACCCATTTATCGGCAAAGCGGATCGCGAGCTTGTCACGGTCCGCAGGCTCACCGGCTTTGCCGATGGCCATCACGACGCGGCCCCAATTGGCATCCTCGCCCGCGATCGCGGTTTTCACCAATGGCGAATTGGCAATCGCCATGCCAATCCGGTGTGCGCTTTCGTCTGACACCGCACCGGTTACTTCTATCTCGATAAATTTCTGCGCGCCTTCGCCGTCGCGGACGACCAGATGCGCGAGTTGGCGGCAGACGTCGTGCAAAGCCGCCGCAAACGCATCCGCGCCTGGGTCGTCAAACGAACGCAATGGAGCATTGCCTGCTTTGCCAGTGGCGAATGCGAGGACAGTGTCCGATGTCGATGTGTCGCTATCCACAGTGATGCAGTTGAATGTCTGCGTGTTCGATGCCGACAGTAATTGTTGCAAGAATGCCGGCTCGACCGCTGCATCGGTGAAGATATAGCCCAGCATCGTCGCCATATCGGGTGCGATCATGCCGCTACCCTTAATAATGCCGACCATATCGACGCGTTTGCCATCGACCATCGCGCTAGCGACAGCCCCTTTGGCGAACGTGTCGGTTGTGCCGATGGTGTTAGTGGCCTCTTCCCAGTTACACGGGGCAGCCTCAAACACGGCACGCACACCTGTCTCGGCCTTATCCTTAGGCAAAGGCACACCAATGACGCCGGTGGAGCAAACAAAGACTTCTTCTGGTGCACAGCCCAGATGCGCCGAAACCTGACCGACGATTCCCATCACCGCTTCACGCCCACGAAAGCCGGTGAAGGCGTTGCTGTTGCCCGCATTGACAATCAACGCCCGCGCACTGCCACCTTTTAAATGCTCGCGGCATAGTTCCACCTCGGTCGAGCAGCACACATTGCGCGTGGTCACACCAGCGACCGTTGTTCCCTTGGCCAGTTCGACAAAGGTCAAGTCGCAACGATCCCATTCTTTGTAGTGCGCCCGCGCAATGCGCGGCGTCGCGCCCGCTATGGCCGGTGCATTCGGGAAGGGTGCGGCGAGGGGAGACGTTGCTGACACAGTCTATTCCAATTGATGAAAGTCAGCGGTTGTCTAGCGGCAGCTCCGCAGCTCTGCAATCTTTCAGGATGGACGAAGCGTTTAACCATAACTATACGCTTGGGTGTCTAACAGGGTGATGCAATGCGTTTGTTGATCTATCTTCTCGCGCTGATGGGTGGTTTTTCCGCCGCTGATGCTGCGCGTGCAGATGTTGCGCATTCGTCGAGCGTTGCGCAGGCGGCCGTTGCTGTAGCGGATGCGTTGGTTGCTCAAGAACGAGCGAGTGTTGCCCGCCCCGCTGCCGTTTGGCCGCGCACTTTGGTGCATGCTCCGCTTTATGCCGCAGTGCAGGCTTTCACCGCGCTGACCCCGATCACACGCCGCGACGTTTCGCTGCAATAGCTTATTTTGGCGATTATTCGCCAACTCCGCCCTCCGCGCGGACATCCCCAATCAGAGATTAGTCCGCTACGGACGGCTCGTCATCACATTCATTATCTTTAGGAATTTTCTATGCTCGGCTCTGTAGCCAAGGCTCTATTCGGTTCGTCGAACGACCGCTACGTTAAACAAGTCATGAAGATCGTTGGCACTATCAACGCATTAGAAGACGGCATCTCGGCGCTTTCCGATGAAGAGCTGAAAGCCCAAACGCAGCTCTTCCGTGATCGGCTGACGGCTGGCGAAACGCTTGACGACATTCTCCCCGAAGCCTTTGCCACTGTACGCGAAGCATCGGTCCGCACACTTGGTATGCGCCATTTCGATGTGCAGATGGTCGGCGGCATCGTCCTTCACCGCGGTGAAATCGCCGAAATGCGCACCGGTGAAGGCAAGACTTTGGTTGCCACACTTGCCACTTACCTCAACGCCATTGAGGGCAAAGGTGTGCATGTCGTGACGGTCAACGACTATCTGGCATCACGCGATTCCGAATGGATGGGGCGGATACACACCTTCCTTGGCCTCACCATAGGTGTAGTCGTTCCGAACCTTTCCGAAGGCGAGCGCCGTGCGGCTTATGCGTGCGACATCACCTATGCGACTAATAATGAACTGGGCTTTGATTACCTGCGCGACAACATGAAAATGGAGCGCGCGCAGATGGTGCAGCGCGCATTCAACTTCGCGGTTGTCGATGAAGTCGATTCGATTCTGGTCGATGAGGCACGCACGCCGTTGATTATTTCCGGCCCAACCGACGACCGGTC
>JANOTI010000213.1:0-10713 GCA_031416255.1 Sphingomonadales bacterium
GTTCAGCGGCATGCCACGCAACGCTGCGGCTGACGTCTTTGGTTCCAAAAATCTGGCCCAGCACATCATTGCCTTGCTCGACCGGAGTCGGCTCTGGGGACACAACGCTGTCAAACAATCCGCCGCCGCCAAGCTGGCCCAAGATACCGCCAAGTCCATCCAGCCCCGAAGGTTGCGCCTGTGCCGTTTTCTTGAAGCCACCGAGGATCGAAGGCAGCAAAGCCTCTGCGCCCATTTGCGCGACTTGTTCGTTCACGCCCAGTTGCTGCGCAATCGAACCGATTGCGCCTGATTGCTTCAATATACTCATCATATCCATGTAAAGTCTCCCGTTCCGAAATAAGCTGGCTGGAATTTTAAATATTTGCAAGCCACCCAACACCGATATGACATTCGGAAAAGTGATTTTACATTCATGCGCTGCTTTACGCTCCACTTTGTCACAAATCACGCGTAGCTAAGACCTTCGCCGGTATGCGGTCTATTATTTGAGAGGTTACATCATGAGCATATTTAGCAAAATCAAAGACGCCATTTTCGGCAAAAAAGCCGTTGCTGCAACGCCCGTCGAAGCACCGGTTATTGCCGCCCCTGTCGAGGCAGCCCCCATCGCAATGAGCGACGTTGATGTCATCGCCCATCTGGAAGAAATCGATGCCAATGACGGCCGCAACCTGAACTGGCGCACATCCATTGTTGACCTTATGAAGATGGTCGGCATGGACGCTTCGCTGCAAGAACGCAAAGACCTCGCCATGGAGCTGGGCTATACCGGCGAACTCGAAGGCAGCGCCGAAATGAACATCTGGCTGCACAAAGCTGTGATGCGCGAATTGGCGGCCAATGGCGGCTTGGTTCCTGCGGAATTGATAGACTAACGCCCAAGCAACCATCGTTAGATACGAAAAAGCCCGGTCATTGTGCCGGGCTTTTTTTGCACTGAAATATCTGGGCCTTTTACGCGGCTTTAGGCGCCGCTTGGTTCACACCATCATCGACATGCTGTTCGAATTGCGCGAAATTTTCGATAAACGCACTGACCAGCTTTTGCGCGGTAGCATCATAGGCATTTTTGTCAGCCCATGCTTCGCGTGGATCAAGGATATTGCTGTCCACACCAGCGACCGCCACCGGAAATTCAAAGCCGAAATTTGCATCCTTGCGGAACTCGGCATTGTTCAGGCTGCCGTCGAGTGCAGCGTTGAGCAATGCGCGCGTCGCTTTAATCGGCATCCGGCTGATGCCCGGATCGGTTGCTTTGCCACCGGTCCAGCCGGTGTTGACTAGCCAACAGGTGACGCCTCCCTTGGCGATGCGTTCTTTCAACAGATTGCCATAAACGCTGGGGTGGCGCGGCATGAAAGGGGCACCAAAACAGGTTGAAAAAGTGGCGGTTGGTTCCGTTACACCAATCTCTGTACCAGCCACGCGCGCAGTATAGCCCGACAAGAAGTGGTACATCGCTTGATCGGGCGTCAACCGCGCAATCGGAGGCAACACGCCGTACGCATCCGCCGTCAGCATGATGATATTCTTTGGCACCGGCCCCAGATTATCCTTCGACGCATTGGGTATGAAGTCGATGGGATACGAACCACGGCTGTTTTCAGCTAGGCTGTTGTCGTTGAAATCCAGCTCGCGGGTTTCAGAGTCCATTACGACATTTTCGAGGATTGTGCCGAACCGTTTCGTAGTCGCAAAGATTTCGGGCTCTGCTTCGGGCGACAAATTGATCATCTTTGCGTAGCAGCCGCCTTCGAAGTTGAAGACCGCGGTGTCGGACCAGCCATGTTCATCATCGCCGATCAACGTGCGACTAGCATCCGCGGACAACGTCGTTTTGCCTGTTCCAGAAAGGCCAAAGAAGATCGCAGTATCGCCATTCGCGCCGATATTGGCTGAACAATGCATGGGCATAACGCCCTGTGCAGGCAGCAAGTAGTTGAGGATGCCGAACACCGACTTTTTCATTTCACCAGCATAAGCAGTACCGCCGATCAGGACCAGCTTCTCGGTAAAATTGACCGCTACGATCGTTTCGCTGCGGCAATCATGGCGCGCCGGATTTGCGCGAAAGCTAGGAAGGTCGATGATTGTGTATTCTGGCGCGAAGTCAGCGAGTTCGGACGCATCGGGCCGAACAAGCAATGTACGGACGAACAAATTATGCCAAGCAAGTTCGTTGATAACGCGCACATTGACGCGGAATTCAGGCTGTGAACCGCCGAACAGATCCGCAACGTACAGCTGTTCCTTGTCTGCCAGCGCCTTCAGGAAATCTTCTTTCAGTGCCGCAAAATGCGCGGGGTCCATACCGGCGTTGGTTTGCCCCCATGCGATGGTGTTTTCGGTTTCTGCGTCGCGTACAATATATTTGTCCAAAGCCGAGCGGCCGGTGTGCGTTCCTGTTTCAACAACAAGTGGGCCATCTTTTGAAAGAGCGCCTTCTTTATTCGCCAGTGCCGATTCGACCAATTGAGCGGTGCCAAGGTTCCAGTGCACATTAGCGCCGGTGTTAATTGCTTGATCTGAAAGCGAATGCTTCGGCGTTACGGACACTGTATGCTCCTCAATAGATTGGAATCGGCATCGAATGCATAGGTATGCACAAACTGAAGCAACGCCCCCTATACGAGCCAAGGCTTCAGGTCAAATAGCCGGGCGGCGTCATTTTAACCCTAACCACATTCTTGGCGCAGACAGCATTGATGCAAACCGATTGCCTGCCTATAAGCCCGCAAGTGAGCGCTACTATCGCCCTTGTTGATGATGATCGTAACATCTTGACGTCTGTATCGATCGCGATGCAGTCGGAAGGGTATATTACGCGATTGTATCCCGATGGTGAATCCGCGTTGAAGGCGATCATCGACAATCCGGCGGACCTTGGAATATTTGATATCAAAATGCCGCGTATGGACGGGCTAGAACTGCTGCGTCGTTTGCGTGAAAAATCCGATATGCCGGTCATTTTCCTAACATCAAAGGACGAAGAGCTAGACGAGGCGCTTGGTCTTGCGATGGGTGCCGACGACTATATTACCAAGCCATTTTCGCAACGCCTTTTGGTTGCGCGCGTTAAAGCGATCCTTCGCCGCGCTAGTTTTCGCCGTGAGGCTGAGGGTGAGGCGACAGCGGACGAGCCGGAACCGATGCTGCGCGGTAAACTGGAAATGGACCCTGCCCGTCAGCATGTGCGCTGGAATGGAAAGCCGGTTACTTTGACAGTCACAGAGTTTATGATTTTGGAGGCGCTTGCCAATCGCCCAGGTGTTGTGCGGACGCGGAGCCAGTTGATGGACATCGCTTATCAGGACGATGTCTATGTCGATGATCGCACCATCGACAGCCACATCAAACGGTTGCGAAGGAAGTTCCGCCACGTCGATAGCGAATTTTCCGGCATTGATACACTTTACGGCGCAGGTTATCGTTTTGCTGAAAGCTGAAACTGACCGGTTGAGACTTGGCTGGAGCCGAGGTTTATCTCTGACATTCCGTATCCTGGCCGTAAATATGTTTGCGCTGGCGTTGATGGCAGGTGGCCTGTTTTTTCTCGATAGCTATCGTGCCCGGCTCATCAGTGAACGGCAAGAATTTGCCGAGACGCAGCTGGCTCTGGTGCGCGACAGCTTACCATTGGTTGCCCAAGCGCAGCAAAACACACTGCTGATGCAATTCGTCGAACGTGAAAAACTGCGCATCCGTGTCTATGGCGACGACGGTGCGCAGACATTCGATAGCTTCGATTCTGCCAAGCCTACCTATGCGTTGATCAACCCTGATAAGGAGCCTTTGCGCAAACAGCTGGCGCGCGGGATTGACCGGATTTTCGATTTTCTTGTTGGCTCGCCAGACGCTGGCCGTTTTTCGGAGCCTGTGACGGATACAGCGAATGCCTGGCCGGAACTTCGCGGGTTGAGAGCCACACAGACCGAATCGCGTGTCCAGCTAGCCGATGATTTGACGCACATGATAATCGCTGGCAGCCGAAGTTCAGGGGGCCGCGGCTATTTGCTCTCAACAGCCAATCCGCGTGATATCCGCGCATTAGTTCGCGCAGAGCGGTTTAGCATTGGCATGTTCATCCTGCTGGTGCTCGGCATATCGGTGCTGCTGTCGCTTTTCCTCGCACGTACCATTGTTCGCCCGTTGCAGCATTTGGCGCGTGCGGCGGTCAAAGTACGTCTTGGCCGAGCGCCCGAAGTACATGTCCCCCGCCTACCCGAGCGGCGCGACGAAATCGGAATGTTAGCCCGCGCCTTATCGGACATGAGCATTGCCTTGCGTCAACGGATCGATGCGACCGAATCCTTTGCCGCCGATGTGGCGCACGAAATTAAAAACCCCCTCGCCTCGCTGCGCTCTGCACTTGACGGGATCGAAGACGTTAAACAGCCCGAACTGCGTCAACAGCTGATGGATATTGCCCATGCCGATGTGTTGCGGATGGACCGGCTGATCAGTGACATTTCCGATGCCAGCCGTATTGATGCGCAACTTGCCAAGGCAAAGTTTGAACCGATTGACCTAGGCGATATGATTGACCAACTGCTCGCGGCGCGTGAAAGCCGCGCCGCTGATGGCGACATAACCATTGCTTTTGCGCGTCCACGAAGAGGAATCGCGTTGATCATGGGCGAAGATTTACGGCTGGAGCGCGTATTGACGAACCTGCTCGACAATGCCGTTTCGTTTTCACCACCTTCGGGCGTGGTCGAGGTTTCGGCAACCCGCAGCGGTGATGATGTGATTATCCGGATTATGGATCAAGGCCCCGGTATCCCTGCACATGAAAGAGAGGCGGTGTTTCGCCGTTTCCATAGCGAACGCCCGTCGAGCGAAAATTTCGGCAGACACAGCGGTCTTGGGCTTGCCATTGCACGCACAATTATCGAAGGTCATCACGGATCGATTACAGTGCATGATCGCGAAGACAGCCAGCGTGGTGCTTGTTTTCAGATCATGTTGCCAGCCGCCGGTTCGATCCAGCCATGAACGCCCCACTATACGGCACTGCGGTTGAATTTGGCGGCTGTGCTGTGTTGTTTATTGGGCCATCCGGCTCTGGAAAATCCGATCTGGCGTTGCGACTGATCGACCGGGGTGCAAAGCTGGTCGGCGACGATGCTGTCACGCTGCATGCCCGAGATAGCGTGCTGTTTGTGACAGCAGTTGCCGCGATTGAAAATCGGCTGGAGGTGCGCGGCGTTGGAATCTTCGATATGGAGGCTATTTCCGAGTGCCCGTTGCGGTTGCTGGTTGAGCTTGGTCACGATGGCGAACGGCTGCCCGCAAGCTGGCCGCTGCGCGATATTAGCGGCTGGTCTCTGCCGTTGCTGCGTTTGAATGCGTTTGCGGCCTCTGCGCCGATCAAAGTTGAACTGGCGCTAAAGTCCGTCGTTGACGAAGGCTTGCTTGCGGTGCGATTGCCCGTTTTATCATGACCGACAAAAGTCCTTTCAAAAAAGTTTTGCTGATTACCGGCTTGTCGGGTGCCGGAAAAACGACCGCCTTGAAAACGCTTGAGGATATTGGCTGGGAGGCCGTGGACAATTTCCCTATCCGGTTGGCGGGCCCATTGTTGGCGCTGCCGTCACCAGAGGGGCGAAACGAAAACGATATTCCGCTGGCCCTTGGTTTCGACACGCGAACGCGTGGCTTCAACACCGACAAGCTGATCGAACAAATCAAGCAGTTGCAAAAACGCGATGATCTTGAAATCATGATGCTGTTCCTCAACTGCGCTGGCAGCGAAATTGAACGGCGTTATAGCGAGACACGGCGCAGACATCCGCTGGCGCAGGATCGACCAGCGATTGACGGCATCGGTCAGGAACGCGCCATTATGGAGCCGCTGCGCAGCTGGTCCGACCTTGTCATCGACACCAGCAAACTTTCATCCAGCGACTTGCAAGGCGAAATTCGTGAAAAATTTCGCGTCGCAACCGGCGGGATGACGGTATCAGTTACAAGTTTCGGTTTCTCGCGTGGTGTTCCGCACAACGCCGATTTGATATTCGACATGCGCTTTTTGAAAAATCCGCATTGGGATGCAACGTTGCGTCCGCTTACCGGGCTCGACGCGCCGGTGGCCGATTATGTCAGTAAAGACCCCGGATATGCGGAAGCGATTGAGCGGATCAAAGATTTGCTGCTGTTCCTGCTGCCGCGTTATGACGCGCAGGGCAAAGCCTATGTCACCATCGCCTTTGGCTGCACTGGTGGACGCCATCGTTCGGTGTTTGTGTCGGAGCAATTCGGGCAGATTTTGCGCGATGCAGGCTACAACCCAACTGTCTCACACCGGAACTTGCATTCACGCCCCATTGACTCATTGGAGCAGCAAGGCAATCAGGACCGACCAATTTACAATGATTGACGGTAAAGTATTCAAATATAGTGTAAAAATAGGGCATTCGTTCGCATGATAGGATTGATTCTGGTTACACACGGCACATTAGCCGACGAATTTGTCGTCGCTATGGAGCATGTTGTGGGGCCGCAAAAGCAAATCGCGACCGTTTGTATTGGTCCGCGCGATGACATGGAACAGCGCCGCAAAGACATTGCGACCGCTATCAAAACCGTCGATGATGGCGAAGGCGTGATTATCTTGTCCGACCTGTTTGGCGGCACGCCCTCGAACCTGTCGATCTCGCTGCTTGATGCAGGTCGAGTGGAGGTTATTGCAGGGGTCAACCTGCCGATGCTGATCCGGCTGGAAAGTGCGCGCAAGAATATGACGGTGTCCGACGCTGTGGCCGCGGCCCGCGATGCTGGCCGCAAATACATCAGCGTCGCTTCCGAATTGCTGGAGGCATCGCGATGAGCCGCATTAGCCGCATACTCACCATAGTGAACGTAAAGGGTCTGCATGCCCGTGCCAGCGCGAAATTCGTGACGTTTGTGGCACGACTGCCCGAAGGCCTTACCGTCGAAGTCGAGAAAGACGGACACAGCGTTAATGGCACCTCGATTATGGGCCTGATGATGTTGGGTGCCGCCAAAGGAAGCGAAATCACTGTCCATGTGACTGGGGACGATGCCGACATGGCATTGGAAAAACTCGCAGGTCTAATCACCGACGGCTTTGGCGAAGACTGAGGTTCCATGCGCCGCGAAATCACCGGCTTTTCCAACCCGCTGATTAAGCAGGTTCGGTCGTTGCGCGAAAAAAAGCACCGCAAGCGTGAGGGTTTGTTTTTGGCCGAGGGGCTTAGGATTATGACCGAGGCGCGCGAGGCGGGTTTCCTGCCTGAAATGCTGTTCCGCTGCGCCGACCGCGATTCCCATGCGCTGGAAATTGCACTTGAGGCGGATGTTTTGCACGCGGGCGGTGATGTGATCGAGACCAGTGCCGATATCCTCTCCAAGCTCTCTGGAAAGGACAACGCGCAGACAGTGATCGGCGTGTACCGCGAACACCCCACGGCCCTTGCCGATATTGACCGTTCGACAGCCGCGATCTGGCTGGTCGCGCAGGCTATGCGCGATCCCGGCAATTTGGGCACCATGTTGCGCACCGGCGATGCTGTGGGCGCAGGCGGTCTGATCCTTATCGACGATTGCACCGATCCGTTCTCCGTCGAGGCGGTGCGCGCCAGCATGGGAGCGGTTTTTACGCAAAAAATTGTGCAATGCCGCTGGGAGGAGTTTGTCCCTTGGCTGCGCGCTGGGCCAGGGCAATTGGTCGGGACCAGCCTGAATACAGAGTTTGACTATCAGCAGCCTGATTACACCGCGCCGTGTTTCATCCTGACAGGCAACGAAGCGCAGGGGCTTCCAGCGGACTATGCCCCCGAATGTGATCTACTGGTCAAAATGCCGATGCTGGGCAAAGCCGATAGCCTGAATGCTGCGATGGCGACGGCGGTAATGGCCTATGAAGTGCTGAACCAGTTCCGTCGGCCTTAAATCCGTTCATTGGCCATTCGGCTTATTCGGTTTACACCGGTGCTATGAAACACAGAAATGGTCTCGTCTTTGCCGCCGCGTTGTCCCTCGCCGCCTGCGCCACACTGCCCGAAGCGCTGCCCGTTGAGACCGCTCGAGCCAATTATACGGCGCTCGGCACCGAGCCGTTTTGGTCGCTGGCGATCGAGGGCAAACGAATGATGTTCACCCTTGCGGGTGAACATCATGTTTTTGGCGCGAGCGCCGTTTCACGCCCCAGCTTGAACGGCTGGCGATATGTCTCCAAAACCATCACCGCCGATGTCACCTTTACCTCGTGCAGCGACGGGATGAGTGACAGAACATACAAGGATACAGTGACCGTTATGGTTGGCAAAAATACCTATAAAGGCTGCGGCGGCGGGATTTTGCCCCCCGTATCGCTAGAACGCACGGTATGGCGCATTGCCTTTATCAACGGAGCAAAAATTCCAGCAACTCAAGGTGCGCTGGTCAGCTTTGGCGATGGCCGTATGAGCGGTTCAGTCGGGTGTAACCGGCTGGGTGCGGATTATACTTATGCTGCCAGTACAGTGGGTTTTGGTCCTGTCATGTCAACACGGATGGCATGCCAAGAGCCTTTGACTTCGCAAGAATACGCGTTCGTATCGCTGCTTGGATCTTCGCCTGCGACCAGCTTCACAAATCAAGGCGCTCTGGTTTTAACCAGCAACGACGGTGCAACTGTAATCTTCGAACAATCAATTTAACTGGTCGATTACATACTGCTTGCCTCTCCATCCGTTGTCTTTACCTATCTGGGCAAAGCTGAACCGAGGAGAATATCATGACCTTAAAAATCCATCATCTTAACAACAGCCGCTCGCAACGCATCTTGTGGTTGTTGGAAGAATTGGCTGCGCCATACGAGATCGTTCAGCATCAACGCGATGCTGTCACCAATCTCGCCCCGCCTGAACTGCTCGCTATCCATCCGCTCGGCAAGTCGCCGATGATCGAGGATGATGGCAAAATCATCTATGAATCCGGCGCAATCGTTGAATATCTTTGCGAACGCCATGGTGGCACGCATTTCGTCCCGGCACGCGGAACGGATGACCATATCCGCTATCTGGAATGGATGCATTTTGCCGAAGGTTCGGCGATGACGCCTATACTGTTGAACCTTTACGTCGGCCGTCTGGGTGAAGCAGGCGCGCCGCTCCATCCGCGCATCCACGAACAGCTGGAAAGCCATTATCGGTACATGGAAGACCAGCTGCGCCCATCGGGCTGGTTCGTCGGAGACAGCCTTACCGGTGCCGATTTCATGCTGAGCTTTCCAGCAGAGGCTGCCGTTATGAGCGGCCGTGCGGCGGACAAGCCGAAACTGACAGCTTTTGTCAAAGCGATCCACGCCCGGCCGCAATGGCAGACGGCGCTCGCCAAGGGTGGGGCTTATGCGTTTGCGTGATTAATCGGGGGGCGGTTTAGCAATCAAAACCTTGCGAGCTGCCCCGCCCTCGCCTAAGTCGCGGATATTATGAGCTCAACCAACGATATCCGCCGCGCCTTCCTCGATTATTTCGGGGGCAATGACCATGACGTTGTGCAATCCGCACCTCTGGTTCCGTATAACGACCCTACGTTGATGTTCGTCAACGCCGGAATGGTGCCGTTCAAAAACAACTTCACTGGTCTTGAAACCCGTGCGGTTCCGCGTGCGGCGTCCAGCCAAAAATGCGTACGTGCTGGCGGCAAACACAATGATCTCGACAATGTCGGCTATACCGCGCGGCATCACACATTCTTTGAAATGCTGGGCAATTTTTCGTTTGGCGATTATTTTAAGGAACAGGCGATCACGCACGCGTGGACGCTGATGACCAAGATCTGGGGGCTGAACCCCGACAGGCTGACCGTCACCGTTTATCATACCGATGACGAAGCGTTTAACCTGTGGCGCAAGATTGCTGGTCTGCCCGAACACCGGATCATCCGCATCCCTACAGCTGACAATTTCTGGTCGATGGGCGATACTGGCCCGTGCGGCCCATGCAGCGAAATTTTCTACGATCATGGCGAACATATTTTCGGTGGTCCTCCGGGAAGTCCCGATGAGGATGGCGATCGTTTTGTCGAAATCTGGAACCTGGTGTTCATGCAGTTTGAACGGCAGGAAGACGGCACCGATGTGCCACTGCCAAAGCCGAGCATCGACACCGGCATGGGGCTGGAACGGATCGCCGCTGTAATGCAGGGCGTGCCCGACAATTATGATACCGACACGTTTAAGGCGCTGATTGCTGCGTCTGAACAGCTGACCGGCACCAAGGCGGAGGGCGAGCAAAAGGCCAGCCACCGTGTGATCGCGGACCATCTGCGCTCAACCAGTTTCCTACTTGCTGATGGCGTGATGCCGTCGAACGAAGGCCGCGGCTATGTGTTGCGCAGGATCATGCGCCGCGCGATGCGGCATGCGCATTTACTAGGCGCAAAAGAGCCTTTGATGCACCGTCTGGTTGGCAGCCTGTCCGCCGAAATGGGCGTAGCGTATCCCGAATTGCTGCGCGCGCAGCCGTTGATCGAGGCGACATTGCGTCAGGAAGAAACCCAGTTCCGGCGGACTTTGGACAAAGGGCTAAAGCTGCTCGACGAAGCCACCAAAGGCATGGCGAAGGGTGATGTATTATCAGGCGAAACTGCGTTCAAACTCTATGACACATTTGGCTTCCCTTATGATTTGACCGAAGACGCATTGCGCGCCCAAGGCTTTGGTATCGATGTCACCGGTTTTGAAACCGCGATGGGCGAACA
>JANOTI010000214.1:0-2105 GCA_031416255.1 Sphingomonadales bacterium
CATAGGGACATGGACAATCGTTGCAGTAATGCAGCCAATTTTGCGAGGAACAGCTATGCGTTTGAATGGGTTTGCCCTGGTTATGGTTTCGGGGTTGGCGCTTGCCAGTTGCGGTGGCGGGAAAGAACGTCCGGCAACAGATCTTGCCGCGAGCAAAGTAACGACGATCGGCGTGAACAGCTATTTGTGGCGCGCCTCGCTTGATGCTTTGTCGTTTATGCCTTTGGTTCAAACCGATAGCGCTGGCGGCGTGATTGTGACCGATTGGTATGTGAATCCAAACACGCCCGGCGAACGTATGAAGCTGACGGTTTCGATCCTTGATCAGGATCTGCGCGCCGACGCGCTGCGCGTTGCCGCGGCCCGTGAAGTCAATCAAAATGGTCAATGGGTTTCCGCATCGACTAAGGCCGCCACTGTGCAAAAGCTGGAAGCGATCATCCTAACCAAGGCGCGTGACCTTCGCCGCAGTGCAATCGCCGAATAACCAACAATTTCCTGCGTCTTCGCGTTGAAGGCGCGAAGACTATCAGGGAAGAAGCCGAAAATGGCCTCACGTTTTAACCCGTTCAAAGCGGACGGGCATTGGCAAAAAATCTGGGAAGAGCAGGCGGTGTTTAAGGCTCCGCCCGCCACCGATCCGCGCCCGAAATCCTATATCCTGGAAATGTTCCCCTATCCGTCGGGGCGCATCCATATGGGGCATGTCCGCAATTACACGATGGGTGACGTGCTGGCGCGGTATAAGGCGATGACCGGCCATGCTGTCCTGCATCCGATGGGTTGGGACAGTTTCGGCATGCCCGCCGAGAACGCGGCGATGGAAAAGAAAGTCCATCCCGGCGCATGGACGCGGCAAAATATCGAGGCGATGAAGAAACAGCTGAAACGGCTGGGGCTGGCAATTGATTGGTCGCGCGAATTATCGACCTGCGAGCCCGATTATTACGGCCATGAACAGGCTCTGTTCCTTGATTTTTACAAGGCAGGTTTGGTCTATCGCAAGGAAAGCGAGGTCAATTGGGACCCGGTTGATATGACAGTGCTGGCCAACGAGCAGGTGATCGACGGGCGCGGCTGGCGTTCGGGTGCATTGGTGGAGCGTAAGAAGCTGAACCAGTGGTTTTTGAAAATCACCGACTTTGCCGAGGAGTTGCTCCAAGGTTTGGACGGGCTGGAGCATTGGCCGGAGAAGGTCCGGTTGATGCAGGAAAACTGGATCGGCAAGTCCAAAGGGCTGAAGTTGACGTTCAATTTGACCGGCACGCATGACGGGATTGATGTCTTCACAACGCGGCCTGATACGCTGTTTGGCGCAAGCTTTTTGGCGATTGCGGCGGACCATCCGTTGGCGCAATCTCTCGCCGAAAATGCACCGCGCTTGCAGGACTTTATCGCTGATTGCAAAAAGGGCGGGACGACAGCGGCGGAGATTGAAACTGCCGAGAAGATGGGTTTCAATACCAATTTGACGGTCGAGCATCCGTTGGACCCAGACTGGCATTTGCCCGTTTATGTCGCCAATTTTGTGCTGATGGATTATGGCAGCGGCGCAGTTTTTGGCTGCCCCGCGCACGACCAGCGCGATCTGGATTTTGCCCGTAAATATAATCTGCCGGTGCGCCGTGTGGTTTCGGATGGCGATCTGACCGATAGCGATTTCGACGGTGATGTCGCCTTTACCGGCGCTGGGCAGATTGTGAATTCCGAATGGATGGACGGCATGAGCATCGATGATGCCAAAGCCGCTGTGAATGCAAAGGCCGAAGCCGAAGGCTGGGGCGAGGGGCAGACGCAATACCGGCTGCGCGACTGGGGCGTTAGCCGCCAGCGTTATTGGGGCACGCCGATCCCGATTATTCACAGCGAATTTTGCGGTGTGTTGCCCGTGCCGAGCACGCAGCTGCCGATTATTTTGCCAGAGGATGTCAGTTTCGATGTGCCCGGCAATCCGCTCGACCGGCATCCGACTTGGAAGCATGTCAAATGCCCGAACTGTCAGGAACCGGCGCGGCGCGAGACCGATACACTCGATACCTTCGCTGATTCGAGCTGGTATTTTATCCGCTTTGCCTCGCAGCCTGCCGACAAGCCGTTTGATGCTG
>JANOTI010000215.1:0-13913 GCA_031416255.1 Sphingomonadales bacterium
GATCCGTGAAAATGACAAATCGCCTGCGCTTTATGTTCTAATGCCGATGCGGGTTTGATAAGCAGTTCGGCAATGACTAAATGATTTAATCGATCCACGATGCTTGCGGCTTGCAGCCTTGCCTTTGCTGGAACGGCAAAGGCAACGGATTGGTCCGGCCAAGACCGCCTGGATGGGCAATGCGTTGCTTATTATGCCGCCGATATTGGCGCAATTAACGCCGAAAACCCTCAGTGAGGAGGCATGGCGATCCTTGGGTTTTTTGTCGGCAAGATTGAGGGGCGCAATCCCGGCTTTGATCTGGCCGCGCTGCTGACGCCTGAATTTGCAACAGATGCCGAGCGGTCATGGGCTGCAGTTGGCGCGCGCTACGGCATCAAAGCGGCGAATTTTGGGTATAGCCTTACGGTTGCTTGTAAGGCCCTAGTAAGCGCCGCAACGTCGTCTAGCTAGCCGCCATACAGCACATACATGAATGGACGGCTTTAGAGCGCCTATTTTGTTTGCGCTACGTATCCGATCGCACTCCGACACTCCATATAAAAAAGAACCGCCCGGTCCTCGTTTGAGGCCGGGCGGAAAGTTGGACGTTCGCGGGAGGAACGCATTGAGGCAGGAGAAATGGGAGGAGAGGATTTCTTCGGCCAAGCTGGAAAAATTGGTGGTGGGGAACGCCGCCTTATCCGGCTGCGTCCCCCAGAAACGATAGACGTACCTTAGTAATTATAGGCGCGCTCACCATGTTCGGAGAGATCAAGCCCTTCGCGTTCTGCTTCCTCGGTTGGGCGCAAGCCCAAAGTGAATTTCAGCGCGTAGAACAGAACGGCCGAGACGACGCCCGTCCACAGGACAGTGACGCCCACAGCCCAAAGCTGCGATACGAATTGGTCGGCCATTACATATTCACCAGCAACAGCGGGGAACACAGTGTAATCCACCCAACCCTGGCCGCCAAGCGCAGGGTCAGCGACGATGGCGGTTCCTAGGGCACCAACAATGCCGCCAACACCGTGCACGCCGAATACGTCGAGCGTATCGTCATATTTCAGCTTGTTCTTGATGATGGCGACAAAGACGTAGCAGATACCCGATGCAACCATGCCCAATACGATAGAGGTCATCGGCGCAGCAAAGCCGCTTGCCGGTGTAATCGCGACCAGACCGGCAACGGCACCGGTGACAGCGCCCAGTAGCGAAGGCTTACCATGATGCAGTTGTTCTATAATGCACCAAGCAACGGCGGCACCAGCTGTGGCAACGAAGGTGTTGATGAAGGCGAGCGCGGCAAGGCCATTGGCTTCAAGGTTTGAGCCAGCGTTGAAGCCGAACCAGCCCACCCACAAAAGCGAAGCGCCGATCATCGTCATGGTCAGGCTGTGCGGTGGGGTTGCTTCTTTGCCAAAGCCAACGCGTTTGCCAATGATGAGGCAGCCGACGAGACCAGCGATACCAGCATTAATGTGGACGACGGTGCCGCCTGCAAAATCAAGCGCAGCTTTGCCCCACAAAAATCCGACGTCAGTTGGAGCATCAACTAAGAAGTCTGGACCTGCCCAATACCAGACCATGTGTGCAATAGGGAAATAGGCGAATGTCAGCCACGCGACTGTGAAGAGTATCAGCGGCGTGAATTTGATCCGCTCTGCAAAGGCTCCGACAATCAGCGCCGGTGTTATGCAGGCAAAGGTCATCTGGAACACGACAAAGGCGTATTCCGGGATATAGACGTTGTTGCTGAACGTTGCCGCATAGGATGTCGTGCTGACACCCGCGAGAAACGCTTTTGAAAAGCCGCCTATGAACGGTCCACCGCTGGTGAACGCAAGGCTATAGCCATACGTGACCCATACAAGAGCCGCGACCGAAACGATCATGAACACCTGCATCAACAGGCTAAGCATATTCTTTGTGCGGACAAGGCCGCCGTAGAAAAGTGCGAGCGCAGGAACGGACATCAGCAACACCAACGCGGAACTAATCAGCATCCATGTCGTGTCGCCCTTATCGACCATTCCGGCCATTTGTTCGACCGTTGGCGCTTTAATCGGCCCATCGGCTACGGGTGCAGCGGCGGCGACGGTTGCTGCGGCCTCCTGCGCAAAAGCGGGGAGCGCTGCAAACAGGCTTACCCCTGCGGCCCCCATCCATTTCAGAGTTTTTGTCATTGGTGTTTCTTCCCTATTTATCGTCAGTGTTTATTGGATCAGAGCGCCGCGCCGTCGGTTTCACCGGTGCGGATGCGGGTTGCTCCAGCCAGTTCCAGTTCAAAGATTTTGCCGTCGCCAATGGATCCGGTTTCGGCCGCGGCCTGAATAGCCTCGACTACGGCGCTGGCAGACTCGCTGCTGCAGGCGACTTCGATCTTGATTTTGGGCACCATGTTGGTGGTGTATTCGGCACCGCGATAGACTTCGGTCTGGCCTTTTTGCCGGCCAAAGCCTTTGACTTCGCTTACAGTCATTCCTGACACACCCAGCTCGGCGAGTGCTTCACGCACTTCGTCAAGTTTGTGCGGTTTAATGATGGCGATGATATATTTCATGCAATTGCCCCCCTGATTGTTATCCGGGAAACCATAGCAAAGCCTGTGCCAGTGGCTGTAATCCGTGCGTTTGGTCGAAATATGGTGGTTCAATGCACAAATTTCTGGCAGTCGCGCCGGTGCAGACTGCTTATAATTTAGGCAGCTTAGTGCAGTGCATAAAAATTAGGCATGTTTAATTTCGGCCCATAACGGCAAATGGTCCGACGCAAGCATTGCCAATGGGGTTCCATGCGCGCCGGCGACCGAAACTGTAATATCGTGGCTGACAATAATCCGATCGAGCCGCGCCACCGGGCGGCGGCTATGAAAACTGGGTGGTGTTTTGACCAGCCGGTGGCGGTGAAATGCAAATTCAGACAAGGCGCCGCGATCTGACCATTGGTTGAAATCGCCCAGAATGACCGTTGGCAGATGCACTTTCACAGCATCAAGATGGGCCAGTATCGCTCTGATTTGTCGCCTACGCCAAAGCCCGGAAAGGTCGAGATGAGCGCCCAGTATCCGCACCAACGATCCACCGACTTTCAACTCCGCAACCACAGCTCCGCGTGGCTCCAGTGTCGGGATAATCAGCGGCTGGGCATGGCGAACTTCAATCCCGCGCCGGACCAATATGGCATTCCCGTGCCAGCCAATGCCATGCGCCCGCCCATCAAAATCAACGGGCACATAGTCGCTATTTTCCAAAAGCATAGTGAGCGGAATGGCGCTGGCGCGCTGACCAAACCGCCGGTCTGCCTCTTGCAATGCAATAATATCCGCGTTCAGTTCACGCAGAACCGCCAGCACCCTTGCAGGGTCTCGCCTCCGGTCTGTGCCGATGCATTTGCGAATATTGTAGGTCGCGACCTTCATCGGCTCCATCGCACATCCTTTAGACGAAGGACGTGGCCATAAGTGAAATTTTTTGCAGTCGAATACCCCTTTATTATGTTCTTGATACGTTCCAGATTGCTGTTTAAGAGGACAGAATCATGGCGATAATGTTGGAAATGAGCTGCGACGGTGCAGCTGCCGTCGCACGGGGCGTGAGCCGGTTGTTTCTGCGGAACCGGATCTTTGTGCAATCCGAAGTGTCGCTGCGGAACAACCGGCGCGCCGACCTTATGGGTGTAAATGCCAAAGGCGAAATTGTGATTGTCGAGATTAAATGCGCCCGTGCGGATCTTTTGGGCGATCAGAAATGGCCCGAATACCTTGATTATTGCGACCGCTATTTCTGGGCGGTGCCGTCAGGCTTTGACTATTCCCCTATTGAGAGCGAAGCCTTTTTGCCCGAACGCACCGGCCTGATTGTGGCCGATGCTTATGATGCAGAGATCATCCGTCCAGCAGCTTTGGTTCCGTTGGCGGCAGCACGGCGCAAAGTCGAGATGCAACGGCTCGCGCAGATTGCAATGCGGCGGTTGATGGCGATTGCCGATCCAGAAATGGCACTGGAGGAAATCTGGGCGGAATGATGAGCGCTATCGGATTGCACTCACCCCTTTGGATTATACCAGATCGGCGACGTATAGGCCCGTTCCTGCGACTTTAGCTGCGTTTCCGGCAACAGCTTGGCGTTGTAACGCAAAGCATCAAACAGCACCCATCGCGGCGTCGGGATTTCGAGTACACGGACATAATAGAATGCACGTTGCGCTGCGTTAAACTCCGGATCACGCCATACTGTGCGCAGTTCGGGTGCGCCGATGCTGTTGGTGTAGCCTGCCTTTGCGGTATCCACTGTGTCACCCACAGGCGTCAGTTTTCCGCCCGATAGGCGGCGTGTGTCGGGCGAAGACCAGACAACATCAAATATTTTCTCGCGCATCGCGCCTGACCCATCGACCCAGCCTTTCACAATCTGAACCCTGTCAAGATTGGCACCTTCGGGATCTTTAAGCGCCGCGATAAGGAAACTGGGGCGGCCCGGTCCTGTCTTCAAATCCGCTCCCATCGGCACGCCGCGCGCATAGCCTGCTTGCACCCAATCGCCGCCAAAATCTTTGTCGGTAAAGTCCCAACCGCCAAACACGCGCACTTGCATGCGGGGACCGGTGGTGGCGTAAACTTCGCGGCGCATCATCGCATCGAAAATGGCAGCGCGCGTATTGGCGGTTGCCCAGACAGCAGCATAGCCACCCGCCAGATAGTGCCAGCCGACGCGGCCCGCATTGGTCCCTAAATTCTGCGCTTGTGATGCCCGCTTGGCATTGGGTTCAGCATCCGCATGCTTGCCGAAAAAGTTGTTTTCATCGCCGGTGGCAAGGCCTGTATGGCTATCCGTCGATCCGATCAGCCCGAATTTATAGGGGTTCACACCGGTCTTCGCTTCAATCGCCAACCCGCGTTTCAGCGCTTCGCGCACATAGTCGCCACCCAGCATGTCAGGTGTTTTTTTGCGCTGCATCGTCAGGTTGCCCAGTTCCCAACCGGCATCGCCAAAGTCTGCAAATTCATCGTTGGGCGACAGGAAAGGGTGGCTTTCGCTGTCGCCTTTGATTTGCGTGACTTCAACCAACGGCTCGCGCGCGGCGCGGCGTTTGGCGTAATCGGCGGTGATTGGTCCGCCACCCGGCGCGACCATTCCAAACATCAATCCGTTGGAAACGTTGCTGTTGTGCGGAATCGCAAGCGCTTTGCCGCCGGTATTCTTTTCATAGGCATCCATATAGTCCCACAATTTATCGACCGTGTCGGTGCCT
The DNA here is from genome assembly GCA_031416255.1 of Sphingomonadales bacterium. GTDB lineage: Bacteria > Pseudomonadota > Alphaproteobacteria > Sphingomonadales > Sphingomonadaceae > Sphingorhabdus_B. Next base: position 5,233 of record JANOTI010000215.1, read on the forward strand.
TCGGTTTGCGGGTCATAAGGCAGCACTTGATCGGCGCGCAGCTTGCCGTCGCGAAACATCACAACGCGGTGCAGATTGTCGCCCTGCGGCATCAAAGTATATTCAAACCCCATAAAGGCCGTGAATGTGCCCGGCTCGTTATAGCGTTCAACGATGCCGGTATGGCTGTTCCATATTTGCTTAGTTCCCGCCGCCTGTTGTTCGCGTGGCAGGATACCGGCAAGCTTGCCTTCGCCGGCTGCGTTAATCAGCTCCATCGTTGCGCGCTGGCGGCCCTGATGCCCCTCGTGCATCATGTCGTACCAGCGCAATAACGTCGGATCTTTAATCATGAAACGCGGCGCATCATACAATCGCTGCGTTGCGCCTAAGCCGCCACTATGGTCAGCGATCACCAGAAAATCGAGCGGCCGGTCGAGCTTTGCCTTCAACCCCCATGTCGATGTCACTTCCTCGCCCCGGGCAAAACGCAGCGCTTCTTCGGGGCCAAGTTTGACGCCAAAACCAAAAGCATCAATCGAGTTTGAGGTATGTAAATGGGTGTCGCCCCATAACAGCTTCGACGCAACGCCGCTGGTGACTTCTGCATCACCCGCCTCTTGCACCGCTGCGGCTTTACTAGCCAGGCGGCTTTCGCGAAATTGTCCCCAGCCCCAATACAGCCCCGCCCCCACAGCAATAACGGCAACGGTCCCCAACGCAATTTTACGAAATGACGCCATCCTTAATTCTCCCTCACAGCAAAAACTGCGCTTTTGTGGGGCGGACGTCAATAATTTTGGGATTGGGAACCGTTGCCTTTACGTCAAGCAGCGGCTTCCGCTGCTGCACGCGCTAATGTCGGGTAGTCGGTGTAGCCAGCGGCCCCCGGCGAATACCATGTTCTGAAATTATCGGGCGCAATCTCTGCGTCCAGCCGCAGCCGTTCGGCCAAATCAGGGTTAGAGATGTACGGGCGGCCAAAACTGATCGCATCGGCCAAACCACTGGCCAGATCGGCTTTGGCCGTTTCCAGAGTATATTCCTGATTGAGGACAAGCGGGTTGGTAAACACTTTGCGGATTTCCGGTGACACCCGCGGGACATCGCTTTTGCCGAAATTGCCAAACGGCTTTTGTTCGCGCAGCTCCAAAAAGCTGATTCCGATTTTCTGCAACGCAGCCGCCGCTGCGGTGAACAAAGCAACAGGGTTGCTATCATCGCAGCCTTGGGTTTCGCCATTGGGCGACAAGCGAACCGACGTCCGGTCAGCGCCGATGGTATCAACAACGGCTTGTGTGACCTCGGCCATCAGACGGATACGGTTTTCAATCGAACCGCCGTAATTATCGTCGCGCAGATTGGCGTTGTCGCGCAAGAACTGGTCAAGCAAATAGCCATTGGCGCTGTGGATTTGCACGCCATCAAAACCGGCCGCCATCGCGTTTTTCGCGGCATGGGTATAATCGCCGATCAAGCGCGGGATTTCGTCCAGACGCAAAGCGCGCGCTGGGACATAGGGCTTTTTGCCTTCGTCGGTATGAGCGTCACCCGGTGCTGTGGTGGCCGAGGCAGAAACAGGCTGCGCACCCGCCAGAAAATCGGAATGGACCAACCGGCCCATATGCCAAAGCTGAAGAATGATCCGGCCGTCGGCCTTGTGCACAGCCTCGGTCACAGGCTTCCATGCCTCAACCTGTTCGGCAGACCAGATACCCGGAGCTGATGGCCAGCCCAGCCCTTCCTGACTGATGCCCGTTGCTTCAGCGATGATAAGACCTGCACCGGCGCGCTGCGCATAATAATCGGCCTTTAGTTCTGTAACCGGAACATGGGTCGGCACACTGCGTCCGCGCGTCAACGGGGCCATCAATATCCGGTTGGGTGCTTGTATTGCACCAAAAGAGATGGGATCAAAAAGGCTGGTGGTCATGACTGCTTGCTATCCTTATGTGGTTTGCTTGACGCTAACATGCGGATACAGGTTGCGAATTGCAACGGGGGTTTATGTCGGGCAAGCAAATCTATTCAACGCCCTCTGCATGGGCCTTTGCCGCATTAATTGCGGGCAATGTCTGCATCGCATTTGGGCCGTTGCTGGTCCGTTTGTCCGATACAGGGCCGATAGCCACAGGGTTTTGGCGCGTAGCGCTGGCCGTCCCGGTGCTCGCATTTATCGGCTATCGTGCAGGATTCAGGATCGGATCGATGCCCGGAAAGACGCTTGGGCTGGTTCTGCTGGGCGGTTTCTTTTTCGGCATCGACATTATCGCCTGGCATATCGGAATTTTCCAAACCAAGTTGGGCAACGCTACATTGCTGGCGAATTGCGCGAGCCTGTTGCTGGCGATTTACGGAATCATCATCGCTCGGCGCTTGCCGCCGCCCCTGCAGGCCTTTGCTGTACTCTTGGCGTTTGCGGGCTCTGCTCTGCTCATGGGGCAAAGTTTTGAATTATCGCCACAGCATTTTCAAGGCGATGTCCTCAGCCTCCTGGCCGGCGTGCTTTACACAGCCTATTTGTTGGCGATGATTAAAGTGCGTGGCTCAACCGAGAGCTGGTCCTCGCTAGCCCTTGCCTCGGCCTCCGCTGCGGTTATTCTGTTGCTTGCCGCCTGGATCGCGGGCGAACAGATCATGCCCACCGACTGGACGCCTTTGCTAATCCTGGCCTTGTCGAGCCAAATATTGGGCCAAGGATTTTTGACTTATGCTTTGCCGCATTTTAGTCCGTTAATAATCGGCCTTGCTCTGCTGCTGCAACCCGCACTTTCGGCACTGGCCGGATGGATCGCCTTTGCCGAAGCGATGACGCCGCTTGATTATCTGGGCGGAGCGATGGTGATGGCCGCGCTTGTCCTCATCCGGCTTGCCGAAGGACGCGCGAGTGCCTAAATAGCAGATATGGCAACGCAACCGCTCCCAATCGATCCGACGCTTGATGAAATCCGGGACGCTTTAGCGCCGCTTCTTGCAGCGCACGCCGCTTTTGATGGCTGGAATGATACTGCGATCGAATCGGCTTGCGCAGAAATTGGTCTTGATCCCGATCTGGGTAAACTTGCGCTAAAAGGCGGAGCAATGACCCTGATCGACGCGTGGATCGCATCGGTGGATGCGGAAATGGCCCGCCGCCTACCGCCTGAAAAACTGAACGCGATGAAAATCCGTGACAAGATCACAGCTTTGGTTGCCACGCGGCTGGAAATCGCTGCGCCTGACCGCGAAGGCCAAAGGCGTGCGCTTGCCATTATGGCCATGCCGCAAAACATCGCGGCGACTGCCCGTATCGGCTGGCGCAGTGCGGACCGTATGTGGCGACTGGCGGGCGATACCGCGACCGATTTCAACCATTACACCAAACGCATGACATTATCGGCCGTCTATGCCTCAACGCTCGCCGTCTTCGTCAACGATGAAAGCGACGATTTTGCCGACACGCGCGCCTTCCTTGACCGGCGCATCGACAATGTGATGCAGTTTGAAAAAGTAAAGGCGCAGGCAAAGTCGCGGCAGGACATGCTGCCCAGCCTTTCGCGCTTTATCGGGCGGCTGCGTTACCCTCCACGCTAATAACGCTCTTGCTTTTATTGCGAGGCGTTTGCAAAAGGGCACCGTGAATCTCGACACTCTCCCTATTGGCGCCATAGCGCGCATCGCCTCTATTGACTGGACAGCGATTCCCGAAACCGAGGGCCATCGGTTGCGGTCATTGGGTATCGATGCGGGGACGTTGGTCGAACCGATGCACAAAGGCATTCTTTTCTGGCGCGACCCGATTTCGGTGCGCGTAGGCCGGATGACGGTGGCGTTACGCCGAAAAGTCGCACTCGCGATCCAGTGTGAAACAGCCACATGACCGAGGTTGTTCCTCTGGTAGCCCTAGTCGGCAACCCGAATGCGGGGAAATCCGCTCTGTTCAACGCACTGACCGGTGCGCGGCAGAAAATCGCCAATTATCCCGGTGTAACGGTTGAACGCAAATCGGGCCGCCTTGCGCTCGCTGATGGCCGTCCGGTTGAACTGCTCGACCTACCCGGCGCCTATAGCTTAGAACCCGATAGCCTTGACGAGGCAGTGACCCGCGATGTGGTGCTGGGCCGATTGGAGGGCCAGCGGCAGCCCGATGCGTTGGTCGTTGTCCTCGACGCGGGCAATCTCGATAACCATCTGCGCTTTGCGATTGAACTGATCGGCCAAGGCTTGCCGGTGGTGATCGCACTGAACATGGTCGATCTTGCCAAGCGCGACGGGCTGGAACTTGACGCAGCTTTGCTTTCGGCGGAGCTGGGCGTGCCAGTGGTCGAAACTGTCGCTGTGCGCAAACGCGGACTGGATGCGTTAATCGGCGCATTGGGAACAGCTTTGCTGTCGCCCACAACGCGAGACGCAGCATTTGTCACAGACCGCAAAGCCATCGCGCAAACAGCGCATACCTTAGCCCGCAAAGCGATCATCAGCGAAACACAGGGCCGCCAATGGACGCGGCGGTTGGACAGTGTATTACTGCATCCAACGGGTGGAATCATCGTGCTGCTGGCACTGCTGTTTGTGATGTTTCAGGCAGTCTATGCGTGGTCCGAAGCGCCAATTGGCTGGATCGAGGGCGGCTTTGCGTTCCTGACCCAGGCGATCAACGGCGCAATCCCCGACAGCCTGTTCCGATCGTTCCTGACCGACGGCGTGATTGCGGGCGTCGGCGCAGTGATCGTTTTTCTGCCGCAGATCCTCATCCTATTCCTGTTTATCCTGATATTGGAGGCCACAGGCTATATGACGCGTGCAGCGTTTGTGATGGACCGCGCGATGGCCGCTGTTGGCCTGTCAGGGCATAGCTTTATTCCGCTGCTGTCGTCCTTTGCCTGCGCGATTCCCGGTATCATGGCGACGCGGACGATTATGGATCAAAAGGAGCGGCTGGCGACAATCTTGATCGCGCCGTTGATGACCTGTTCGGCGCGGCTGCCGGTTTACACGTTGATTATTGGCGCCTTCATTCCAGCGCAAAGCGTAGGGCCGGGTGTCGGCCTGCAAGGGCTGGTGCTGTTCGCGCTGTATATCGCGGGCATATTGGGCGCGATGCTGGCCGCAGCGGTCATTCAACGCTTTGTCACAAGCAGCCGGGGTGGCAGTTTCCTGATCGAAATGCCCCGTTACCAAATGCCGCGCATTAGCGACATTGCCTTGGGACTTTGGCAACGCGCGTCGATTTTCCTGAAACGCGCAGGAACGATCATCTTCGTTTCAACCGTTATATTATGGGCGCTGCTCAGTTTTCCCAAAGTCCCCGAAGGCAGCGGACAAAGCCAAGTTGAATATTCGGTCGCGGGACGGATTGCCGATGGCATCGAAGTGATCGTCGCACCCATCGGTTTCAACCATGATATCGCCTTGTCGTTGATCCCTGCAATGGCTGCGCGCGAAGTGGCGGTTGCGGCGCTTGCCACAACCTATGCCATCGACGCGACGGACGAAGAGGCGCAAGCAAGCAGCCTAGGCGTGAAACTCGCCGGAAACTGGTCGCTGGCCACTGCACTAGCGTTCCTCGCGTGGTTCGTTTTCGCGCCACAGTGCATTTCGACCATTGCCGTTGCACGCCGCGAGACCAATGGCTGGAAATGGCCGATTTTCATGGTCACCTATTTGTTTGTGCTAGCCTATGGCGCGGCGGGCATAACCTATTGGACAGCCCGCGCCTTCGGCTTATAGCAGACGCAACAATTCAGCATTTAAGGCGAGGGAAAATCATGGCGGGAAGCGTCAATAAAGTCATTTTGGTAGGCAATCTGGGTGCAGATCCAGAGGTTAAGAGCTTTCAAAACGGTGGAAAAATTTGCAATCTGCGGATCGCAACCTCCGAAGATTGGAAAGACCGGCAGACCGGCGAAAAGAAAGAACGCACCGAATGGCACACCGTTGTGCTGAATTCGGAAGGCTTGGTCGGTGTCGCCGAACGGTTCCTGCGCAAAGGATCAAAAGTCTATATCGAAGGCGCGCTGCGCACCCGCAAATGGCAGGACGCATCGGGCAACGATCGCTATTCGACCGAAGTGACCGTAGCCGGATTTGACGGCAAGCTGGTGATGCTGGATGGCGCAAAGGGTGGCCAAGGCGGTGGCGGTTCCGGTGGTGGTTCAAGTGACGGCTGGCAGAGCGGCGGCGGCGCTCCGGCAAGCGGCGGTAGTGGCAATGGCGGTGGCCAATCGGGCAGCGGCTGGCAGAGCGGCTCGTCCGGCTTTGGTGGCGGCGATTTTGCGGGCGACGATCTGGACGACGACGTCCCGTTTTGATCGGTTGCTAACGCGTCCAAATACCCCGTGTGTCGATGATCGGTGCTAAGGTATTGGGTTTCAGCGCTCTGAAATATTTATGATCGACCAGCAGTACGTGCAAATCCGCCTCTGCGGCGTCAAGCATAGATACCAACGTCCCGCCCTGTAACAGCGCGGGCAGAACGTCGATATTCGGTTCCACAATCAACACTTTACCGGGATGCGAAGCGATGAGGTTTTCGGCAATTTCCATCGCAGGGCTGTCGCGCAAATCGTCTATATCGGGCTTAAACGCTATGCCGTAACACGCGATGGTCAGATCGCTTGTGTTTCGGGTTGTGTCTTTTTTTGCAATGGCGCCGACCTCTGCGCAGATTTTTTCAAGCACCCAATGCGGTTTGGAATCATTCACTTCTCGCGCGGTTCGGATCAGCCGCGCTTCTTTGGGCGCAGACGACACGATAAACCAAGGGTCGCAGGCGATGCAATGGCCGCCAACACCGGCGCCCGGCTGCAACACATTAACACGCGGATGGCGGTTGGCGAGGCGGATCAATTCCCACACATCGATGCCCAATTTGTCGCAGATAATCGACAGCTCATTGGCAAACGCGATGTTGACGTCGCGAAAACTGTTTTCGGTCAGCTTGGCCATTTCGGCTACACGCGGACTCGACGCCGTAATGCACTCGCCCGAGACAAACGCACTGTAAAGCTGTGCCGCCATGGCCGAGCAACGCTGTGTCATACCGCCAATAACGCGGTCGTTGGTTATCAGCTCTTGCATCACTTTGCCGGGCAGCACCCGTTCCGGACAATGGGCAATGCGGATGTCGGATAACTCGCCTGCCTTTTGCGGAAAGCTAAGGTCCGGGCGCGCAGCCGCCAGCCATTCGGCCATCGATTCGGTCGCACCAACAGGGGACGTCGATTCGAGCACAACCAGATTGCCTGCCTGCAAGACAGGTGCGATCGAATTGCACGCCGCCTCGATATAGCGCAGGTCGGGATCGTGATTGTCGCCTTTGAACGGTGTGGGCACCGCGATCAAAAAAGCTTCTGCTGGTTCTGGTTCGGTGGTCGCGCGCAAATACCCTTGCGAAACAGCCGCATGCACCACCATGTCGAGATCAGGTTCAACAATGTGAATTTCACCGCGGTTAATCGTGTCCACCGTATTCTGGTTCACATCAACGCCGACAACCTGGATCTTGCGCGAAGCAAACATCGCGGCTGTCGGCAGGCCAATATAGCCAAGGCCGACAATCGAAATTCGGGAGAAGCGTTTTTGATCCATCGGGTTTTTCAATTTTTCTAACTAAGTTCCGCGGCATATAGCCGGATACGGTTTAAGATCCGGTCAACAGCTTTGCCATCGCCATAGGGGTTGTGCGCAAAGCTCATCGCTTCATACGCACTGCGATCATCCAGCAAGCGGTTGACCTCTGATACAATACGCGTTGCGTCGGTGCCCACCAGCTTGACCGTACCCGCATCCACCGCCTCTGGCCGCTCGGTTGTTTCGCGCATCACCAGCACGGGTTTGCCAAGCGACGGGGCTTCTTCTTGCACACCTCCCGAATCGGTCAGAATCACAGCGGCGCGGCTCATCAGATAGACGAATGGCAAATAGTCTTGCGGCGGGATCAGATGGACATTGGCAAAGCCGCTCAGCTTTTCTTCGACCGGGCCTTTGACGTTGGGGTTCAGGTGGACTGGATAGACGATTTCCACGTCGCTGCGCGCCGCCAAGAGGGCCAACGCCTCACAAATACGAACAAAGCCGTCGCCGAAACTTTCGCGCCGGTGCCCCGTCACCAAAAGCATGCGTTTCGCCGGATCAAGGCCGAAACGGGTAGCAAAATTGGCCATTTGGGCCGGGTCCGCCTCCAGCTTTGCGACCACATCGATCAACGCGTCTATGACGGTGTTGCCGGTAACCAATATGGCCTGTTCGGGAACCGCTTCGGCCAGCAGATTGCGTTTTGACTGCTCAGTGGGCGCGAAATGAAGGCTGGCAATGGCGCCCGCCACTTTGCGATTCACTTCCTCTGGCCAAGGCGAGAAAATATTCCCGGTCCTTAGCCCCGCCTCGACATGGCCAACGGGGATTTTTCGGTAATAGGCCGCAAGCGACGACGCGAGTGTGGTGGTAGTATCACCGTGCACCAGGACCAATTGCGGTTGAAAATCATCCAACACAGACGACAATCCATGCAGCACTCCGGCGGTGATATCCTCCAACCCCTGCCCCGGCCGCATCAGATCAAGATCATAGTCCGGTTTGATCGCGAACAGGTCCAGAACTTGGTCGAGCATTTCGCGGTGCTGCGCAGTCACACAAACGCGCCCGTCAATGTCATCCGCTGCGGCTAATCCGCGCACCACAGGAGCCATTTTAATCGCCTCTGGGCGCGTACCAAAAATGCT
>JANOTI010000216.1:0-3560 GCA_031416255.1 Sphingomonadales bacterium
CCCATTGTGCCGGCACCGATGACGCCGACTTTCTTGATGTCGCGCAACTGGATATCCTTGGCCAAACCGTCGATCTTGGCTGCTTGGCGTTCAGCAAAGAACATGTGCCGCTGCGCCGCCGACTGGCTACCCATCATCAGCTTCATGAACTCACCGCGTTCAAAGGCCAGCCCGTCCTCGATATTCGCATGTTCAGCAGCTGCCGCTACGCAGCGCAAATTGGCGTAAGGCGCATCAAAGCCGCGCCATTTGCGGGCGTTCTCCGCTTCCAGCTTAGCGATGATCGCAGTATCGCCGGTGACGGGGAGATCACGCGTATGCCGCGCGCCTTTGACGGCACATTCGCGGGCAAAGGAAATCGCATCCGCCGCCAGATTGCCTTCGGTCGCCAAACGATCGATCAGTCCGGTTTCCAGCGCTTTAGTCGCAGAAATCGGCTCACCCAGAGATGTCATGACCGCTGCTTGCTCTATCCCCACCAGACGCGGCAGACGCTGCGTTCCGCCTGCTCCGGGCAAGAGGCCAAGCTTCACCTCCGGCACACCGAGCTTCGTTGACGGCACAGCGATGCGATAATGGCAGACGAGCGTTGTCTCCAAACCGCCGCCCAGCGCAGTGCCATGGATCGCAGCGATCACCGGTTTCGGCGACATCTCAATCATGTTCAGCACAGTATTCAGATCAGGCCCCTGAAACGGCTTTCCAAATTCAGTGATGTCGGCGCCTGCAATAAAGGTTTGCCCTTCACAAAGTATCAGCATGGCTTTGACGCCGTCATCGGCCAGCCCCTGTTCAATACCGTCCGAAATCCCCTGCCGCACATGCCAGCTAAGCGCGTTCACCGGTGGGTTGTTCACCGTCAGGATCAGGATTTCGCCGTTGGTTGATGTTGTTACAGATTGCATGTTACTTCTCCAGAAAGTCAGGCGGCCAGCGCCGCATAAAGCATTGTCTTAATTTCGCGGCGCACAGGATAGATGCTCGACGGCATCAGCTGTGTCATGAAAATCATAATGATGTCCTCGACTGGATCTACAAAAAACGCGGTTGAGAACATCCCGCCCCAATAAAATTCGCCTTCGGAACCTGGAATTAATGTGGTGTGCGGCGTCATATTCACCGCGAAGCCAAGGCCAAAACCGATGCCCGCATTATCCGCTTCGCTAAACAGGCTTTGCGAAATTTCGGTAAGATCTTTGCCGCCCGGCAGGTGGTTCGCGGTCATCAATTCCAGCGTCTTTGGGCTGATGATCTGCACACCATCCAACACGCCACCGTTCAACAGCATACGGCAGAACCGGTGGTAATCGGACAAGGTCGAGCACAGCCCGCCTCCGCCCGAAAGAAACGGTCCGGGCTTGCCCCAACGGCTACCCGCGCCATTGTCGAACATCACTTTGGTTTCGCTGGGGTGGAAATGGAAACAATCAGGGATACGGTCCATTTTTTCGGTCGGCACAAAAAAGCCGGTATCGACCATGCCCAGCGGGCCGAACAAGCGCTCCTGAAAAACCTGATCGAGCGGCTTGCCCTCAATCCGCTGGATGACCGCGCCAAGCACATCGGTGGATACCGAATAGTTCCAGTAAGTGCCGGGGTCGAATTGCAACGGGATTTTGGCAAGTTCGGCAACAAATTCGTCCAGACTGCGCTTGCCGTGAAAATCGTCTAGTTTCAGCGCGCGGTACGCCGCATCCATCGGATTGCGCTCCTGAAAGCCATAAGTCAGCCCGCTGGTGTGGCGTAGCAGATCGACCATTTTCATCTGCGTTGCGGGCGGACGCGTGACGAACGGCACGTTGCCGCCACCCGACACGAATACACCCATATCCTTAAACTCGGGCAGGAAGCTGGCAACCGAATGCGACAGCGCGACTTTGCCTTCCTCGACCAATTGCATGAAGACAATCGAGGTGATCGGCTTTGTCATCGAGGCGATACGGAAAATGGCGTCGTCTTTCAACGGCTGACCGGGGCGAGCATCACCCTGAACCGAAAGGTGGGCAACCTCGTCGCCGCGCCCGATCAGCAGCGCCGCATGGGGAAGTTTTCCACTGTCGAGATATTTCGCCTTAAGATACGCGGGTATGCGCTCCAACCGGTCGGGAAGGAAGCCAAGCTCTGCGGGGTTCGTTGTTGTCAGCATATCAGTGCGAAGTCTGTCCCAAAAGTTGGCGGGTGACGGGATGCGAGCTGGTCAGCCCGCCGTCAACCGCAATAGCTTGACCATTTACATAGCTGGCCTGATCGCTGGCAAGGAACAAGGCAACATTTGCGAGCTCCTCTGGCTGGCCTGCGCGTTTCAGCGGATTGAGCTGCCCGACCTTGTGCATCACTTCTATCTCGCGCGCGTAATCGAATGTCGGTTTGGTCATGCCGGTTTCGATCAGACCGGGGCAGATAGCGTTGACGCGCACGCCCGAAGTTGTCAGCTGCTGTGCCGCAGTTTTCGCCAGATTGATAACGCCCGCCTTTGATGCCGAATAGGTCAGCGGCCCTGCCCCTGAATTAAGCCCCGCGACGCTGGCGGTCAGCACAATCGCTCCGCCGCGTCCTTGATCGACCATGGCTTTACCAGCGTGTTTAACCATGAGCGCTGGGCCGATCAGGTTGACGCGGAGTGTTTCGGCCATTGCGACCGGATCGATGTCAAAGATCGCGCCCATATCGCCAATGATCCCGGCATTGGCAAAGGCGACATCGACGCCGCCATAATTGGCGATTGCTGCTGCAACTAAGCTTGCCACATCCGCTTCAACGCCTGCATCGATTTGCAAAGCGGTGACGGCACCGCCAGCGGCCTCCACCAGTTTCGCGGTTTCAAAAACGCCTTCGCTTTTGTCACCGATAACAAGCTTTGCGCCCTCCGCTGCGAAGCGGACCGCCGATGCGCGGCCGATGCCAGAGCCTGCCCCTGTGATAATCGCGACTTTGCCGTCCAATGCGCCTGCCATAATCTTTTCCTTTAACCTGAAGTAACGCCGCCATCGATGACGATGGTCTGGCCGGTCGTAAATGCCCCTGCGCGCGAGGCAAGAAACACCGCCGCACCCGCAATTTCCTCTGGCTCACCAATCCGGCGCAAAGCTGCGGTCGCCGTCGAACGCTTTAACGTTGCTGGATCATCCCACAACGCCTTGGCAAAATCGGTTTTGATAAGGCCCGGCGCGATGCAGTTTACAGTGACGCCCGACGGGCCATATTCATGCGCTAGGTTGCGCGCCAGCTGCATATCCGCTGCCTTGGATACACAATAGGCGCCGATAGTGGTCGAGGCGCGAATGCCGCCGATCGAGGATATAATCGTCACAGAACCTTGGCCGCGCTCGATCATTTCGGGGACGACCATGGATACAAGCCAGTTGTTGGCAACGATATTATTGGTCAGGATCTTGGCAAATTGTTCGTCCGAAATATCCGCCATCGGGCCGTAGTAAGGGTTCGATGCGGCGTTGCAGACCAAAGCGGTTATCTTGCCAAAGGCCACCCGCGTTTGGGTCACCAACTCCTGCAAACTTTCCTTTGACGAAATGTTGGCCGCAATCGCAATCGCTGTGCCC
>JANOTI010000217.1:0-3099 GCA_031416255.1 Sphingomonadales bacterium
TGTGGTATTGAAACTTTGGCAGATGTCCGATCCGCAGGGCGCATTATTGGCGGATTTTCGGAACCTCTGGCGCACCGGGAGCGGCAGTTAAAAGCGTTTCTTTACGCTAATCTCTATCACCACCCGACGCAAATCGCCGCCGCTGAACAGGCGGGCGTTGTCGTGTCCGATTTGTTTGCTGCCTATTCGTCCGACACGGGATTGATGCCGCAGGAATGGTGCACAGCAATGCCCGAAAACGAGCCGCAGCGCAGCCGCCATATCGCGGATTTCTTGGCTGGGATGACAGACCGGTTTGCGATTAAAAGTCACACTGCAATATTTGGGAAGCGATTATGAAGCGACGCATATTGATAGCAGGCGGCACGGGACTTGTCGGTAAACAATTGCTGGCTGAACTGGCGGGGCTGGACGGCATCGATGTGCACATGGTGCTTCGGTCACAACCTGTTTCGCATGCTGCAGGCATCTGCCAACATGTTGGGGCAACAGAAAGCTGGCCGATGATTATCCGCGAATTGAAACCGGACGTAGTGATTTCGTGCTTAGGCACAACGATGAAAACCGCTGGTTCACAGGCTGCATTCCGGGCGGTCGATTATGATCTTGTGGTCGCATTTGCACAGGCCGCTCGCGAGGCTGGGACGCGGCAATTCATCGCGGTTTCGTCGGTCGGAGCATCGGCGCGCAGCAGTAATTTTTATCTGAAAACCAAAGGCGAAGCCGAAGATGCAGTCCGCACGTTGGATTTTGAACGTGTTGATTTTTTGCGTCCGGGACTGTTAACTGGTGGAAAGCGTAGCGAGAACCGCCTTGGCGAAACGGTAGCGGCTTTGTTTAGCCCGGTGACAGACCTGTTGCTGGCAGGGCCGTTGTCCAAATTTCGATCAACATCATCGTCAAAGGTGGCGCAATCGATCGTAACGCTGGCGCTGGGTGGGGGGCATGGCCGTTTTATCCACGAAAATGACTCGATCAACGCGCTCTCTGGTTGACTCTGACAAGCGGTAGAGCCAGAGCGAAAACAGTCGCTGACAAGACGGGAGAGCGTCCGCCGTCGCACCCTTAGGGTGCTATTGTGGACCGCCGAAGGAGCAACCGCCCCGGAATCTCTCAGGCAAAAGGACCGTTTTGGCTTTTGCGACACTCTGGAAAGAGCTCTTTGATGAGCCGCCGAAGGGGTAAAGCTCTCAGGTATCCGTGACAGAGGGGGCAGGCAGCGCGCAATCGCTGACTGAACCTGTGTGCGGAGATTTTGATGAGCGACGATACCGAAATTCTCGAATTGCCTCTTGGTGATTGGCACCGCGCCAAATCCGCGCGCATGGTCGCCTTCGCCGGCTATGCTATGCCGATCCAGTACGAAGGCATCATGGCCGAACATCTATGGACCCGCGAGAACGCCGGGCTGTTTGATGTGTCGCATATGGGGCAGTTGATCGTGTCTGGTGACCAAGTGGCTGAGGCGCTGGAGGCGATTGTTCCCGGCGATATCTCCGCGCTGAAAGAAGGGCGGATGCGCTATTCTTTGCTATTGGCGCAGGACGGCGGCGTGCTCGATGACCTGATGATTACAGCAACGCCGACCGGGCTTTATGTCGTGGTCAACGGTGCGGTGAAGCATCAGGACATCGCCTTTTTGCTGGCGCATCTGCCCAATCACATCGGCATCAACCATTTGGAAGATCGCGCGTTGCTAGCCTTGCAAGGGCCAAAAGCGGTTGAGGCACTGATGCGGGTGGTTCCGCATGTTGAGAAACTGTTCTTTATGGAAGCCGACATTTTCCTCTGGGGCGAAATTCCGCTTTGGATTAGCCGTTCTGGCTATACCGGTGAGGACGGCGTCGAGATTTCGGTTGCGGCGGAGCATGCGGCAGAACTTGCCGATGCTTTGTGCGCGCAGCCCGAAGTAAAGCCCATCGGCCTTGGCGCGCGCGATTCGCTGCGTCTGGAGGCGGGATTGCCGCTGTACGGGCATGACATGGACCCAAGCACCGATCCGGTGGAGGGCAATGCCAGCTTTGCAATATCCAAGCGCCGCCGCGCAGAGGGTGGTTTTCATGGCAGTGAGCGCATTTTAAAGGCGCTGACGGAAGGCCCATCGCGCAAGCTGGTTGGCTTTACAGTCGAGGGCAAAGTGCCTGTGCGTGAAGGTGCGCCGATCTTTGCAGGGGACACGCCAGTTGGCGTTGTGACGTCAGGTGGCTTCGCCCCAAGCGTGGGAGCGCCGATCGCTATGGGGTATGTCGCTGCGGCGCACAGTGCCCCCGGAACAGCTTTGGAGGCGGAAGTGCGCGGCAAGCGCGTGCCTCTGACCGTCGCAGCTTTGCCATTTATTCCACACAAGTATCACCGCCGAGCGATTTCCTCGGAAATTGCGGCAACCAAAAACGGAGGGAAAAACCAATGAGTCGCTATTTCACAGACGAACATGAATGGATAGACGTTGAAGGCAACACCGCGACTGTCGGTATCACCGATTACGCTCAGAGCCAGTTGGGTGACATAGTCTTTGCCGAGGTGCCAGCCGTTGGCGCGACGCTTTCAAAAGGTGGCGACGCCGCGGTGGTTGAATCGGTCAAGGCTGCATCCGACGTTTATGCCCCGGTTTCCGGCACCGTCAGCGAAGGCAATGATGCGCTCGCCGACGATCCTGCGCTTGTGAACAGCGATCCCGAAGGTGCGGGCTGGTTCTTTAAGATTGATCTGGACGATATGTCAGAGCTCGACGGCCTTATGGATGCATCGGCGTACAAAGCGTTTGTGGATTCACTTTAATATCTAAACCGACGTCACACGGGGCTTAGGTCATGGTGACACTTTAAAAGAGGCAGATTGCATGCGTTACCTACCCCTAACCCAGTCCGACCGGCAGACGATGCTTGCCGCGGTGGGCGCTCACTCTATCGATGATCTGTTTATCGATGTTGGCGCAAATCAGGGCGTCTACGCATGTTGGGCAGCAACGCTGGACAAGCAGGTTTTTGCTGTCGAGCCAGAACCTGGCAACGTCATCTTTTTGCGGGCCAACGTCGGCCACAATAAATTCCCGGTGGAAATTCATCCAGTTGCGGCCTCGGATCGCGTCGGGACGATCGA
>JANOTI010000218.1:0-15198 GCA_031416255.1 Sphingomonadales bacterium
GCTTTCTCCGCCTCAGTCGCATCCTTTTGCTCGACCATCTTCACGATGCGGCCATCCTGAACAATCACGCGACCATAGCCGGTGGGGTCTTCGGGCTCAAATGCGAGAACCACCACGGCAGGCGCATCCGCCGCGTTCAGCCGGCCCACCATCGTCTGCATCGTCGCAGTCGGCACAAACGGCACATCGCCATAGAGGATCAAGACATCGCCATCAAAACCCGCCAGCGCACCCTCGGCCATCTGCACCGCATGGCCAGTGCCAAGCTGCGGTTCCTGCACTGCAAGCTCTGCAGACCCCGCCAAAGCCGCCTCCAACTGCTCCTTGCCCGAGCCAACAACGACCACCTTTTTCGCAGGCGACAGCGCATCGACGCTGGCCATCAGGTGCATCAGCATCGGTCGCCCCGCAATCGGGTGTAGCACTTTATGCGTGTCGGATTTCATGCGGGTGCCTTTGCCCGCGGCGAGGATGATGGCTGCTATGTTCGTCATGTCTTATCCTTAGCCTTCCGCCATTTGGTGAACAAGTGCTGTGCCAGCATTAAGGGCGGCATACGCAGCCAATGGGAGCGGATGTAGAAAATCAGGCGCGTGAACTTGCGCGTCTGGCGTCCCCAGCCATCGCGGGCGGTTAGGCGGCGGATGAAGAAGTGGTCGGAATTGCCCCGAATGCGCCAGCTGCCGGGGATTTCGGTTCCGTAAAGCGCGTGTGCCAATCGGGCTGCGGTATGGACGGCTTGCCATAAGCCATGATGCGTGGCGCGGGTTTGTAGGCTGCTCCAGAACTGATCGTCGCTTTCAGAAAACTCGGTCGTCAGGCAGTGGAGGTCCCACAGGTTACGCAAGCCACCGGCTAGGTCGCCATCGGCGATCAAATGTGTTGCGCAGTGGATGACCATGTCGGTGGGGGAAAGGATATGAAGCCCCACCCCTTTAGGCGTGGAGAGTAACGCAATAGCCGCCCCCAACATCGCCCCCGCATCTGGCCTAGGCCCCGCCGTCAGCGGCAAGATCGTGTGGTGCACATCGATCATCCGGTCGCGGTCTTTGTGGATCATCGGGGGCAGTTCATGCATATGGTCGCGGTAATAGGCATCGTCATAGGCGTCTTCCTTCACCCATTCCCAGCCACCCTTGGACAGCAACATCGCCTCGACTTGCGGCAAATCTGCGCGAGCCACCATGATGTCGAGATCGCCAATGTGCCGCCCCTGCCCCGCAACCAGACCAGCAGCGGCATAGGCAGTGCCTTTCAACAGCACGACTTTGCCAGCAAAATCGGCAAGAGCACGCTGCGCGCAATCGCCCTCCCATAACGCCGCGCGCCGTTGATATTCGGCGTTGATCGAGGCATCGGACATGATGTTAGCGACCGAAGACGGCAACGGCTCACCCGACAACCGGTGCTCCAAAGTTCCAATCAATTGTTCGGCGCGTGCCATGGCAATCAACGCGGTCCAGCCACCGGCATCCAGCGCCTGTGTAGAAACAGGATCGCGCAAGGCCTGCACCAACAGCATAGCATCGCGGCTCATGCCAGCTGCTCCCACAACTGCTCAACCTGCATCAACGCCTCTTCGCCCGACCGGTAGTCGATGGCACGCGCCGGAACGCTTTTGACGAAGCGCGTCATCGTGCGAAATCCGGTCTCGCCCAGCGCGACATAATTGGTGGACGCCTGCGTCATCCGCATAAACGTCTCACCCGGCGCTACGTCGCGGATGGCGGCGTCATAGCCAAAACGAGGGAATATCAGCAGAGCTGGCATTGCCGCTTCGTCCATACGCGCAATCGCGTCTGCAGGCGGCACCATATGGGTGATGTCGCCTTTCGGTGTCGCTGCCATCAAGGGCCCAAAACGTGCTTCAGGGGCAGCGGATTGCATCGCCGCAATTGCTTCATTTTTTAGGCTGATGAGCCGGGGGAACGGAACTGCTGCACCACTGCTAGGTTCAATTAAGACGAATTCGTCGCCCATAAAGCGCCAGCCCCGCCGGCCGAGCAGCGCCGATAATGTTGATTTTCCTGACCCCGAAAGCCCCGTCATAATCAGAACCCGGCCACCGCGTTCAACGGCGCTGGCATGCAAAATCAAATGCCGCCGCCAGCCCAAAGCCATTTGCAGGTTCATCCCCATCTCGGCGGCGAGCAGCGCTTGGCCAAAGGGTAAAGGCACCGCATCGGGCAGCATGAAATCGCCGTCTATCGCCACTGATCGCCGCACATACCGGCGCAGCAGGCTTGGCGCATCCAGCCGAACGGTGAAGTCGGGAACAGCAGGCTTTGGATAGCCAGCATAAAGCGCCGAAAGCTGTTTTATGGGTTGCTGCCAACGCGATCCGATACGAAACGCAGCAGGCCCAACCTGAATTCGCAATTCATGCATGATCGGCCACGCGTACGACTAGGCCGAGATCAGCCAGTTCCTCCAGCCGCGCCGTAATAACTGCAACAGCTTCCTCCGCATCGCCCAAATCGAAATCGGTGGCCAGCCAATCGCATAACGTCGCAGCATCGACTGCATCCGCAGCCATTGCTGCCAGAATTTCGGGAACAGGTTCCGCCACCATATGGGTGATGCCGGATCGGCGCTGATATATCAGCGTCATCGCATCAAGCGGCTCTATCAGCCGTTGCTCCGCTGGTTCGGCTTTATAAAGGTTCATTTGCACAGGCACAGTTACGGCCTAGCGCAAGAAATTCAAATTTCAATGAATAGGCTGTGCTGGGCCGCAGCTAGCGAGGCATCTGCAAAGACGCATAGCAGGTAAACCCACTTTGCCCGACCTGCAGTCGGCGGATGTAGTTCACATAGGCTTTGCTTTGGTCATAGCTTGTACCCGGCAGCTGCGCACCGCCCAGAGCATTTTTAACCTGTTGCCCAGTGAATTTTTGGCCTGTGGCCGTAAACGAACCCGGCGTATCCGGCGTTACCAGCTTTCCATATGCGTCGATGTTCATACCCGTGCCGTGTGGTCCGGGTACAGGGATTTGGCAGTTCAAAACCGAACCTGCTGTCTGCGCAAGTGCCGGACGAACAGTCACCACCGCAGACGCTGCCGCCGCGCCCAACATCAATGCGCGCCGCGTGGTCGGCAGCTTTGCCGATTTTCCTGCCTCTGTTTCATTTTGATCGTTCATCGATCTTTATTCCCTGTTTAAGCCCCGTTTTGCATAGCATAAAAAACCGCCACTGCCAGTAACAGCCGGTAACCTGCATTATCCGTCCATTTACGGGACAGGATGTTTAACAATGCCTAATGATATCAGTTGTGCGCAACCCCATTTATTTGTGACAGCATTGTCATATAAATGTCATGTTACGCCGTCAGACCGCGATGAAACAAGGCGAGTCGATTTATGAAAAAAACTCCCGACCATAAAATGCTTGATCTGATGGTCCGCCCAGCCTTGCTGTTGAAAAACAGCAAGATTGAACACGCCAATCCGGCGGCGCAATTCATGCTGGGCACGCATATAGAGGGGCAAGATGTTCGCCTTGCGCTACGCCACCCCGATGTGGTCGCTTTGATCCTTGGCACCGGTCCCGGCAACGTTAAAATTTCTGGCCTTTCAACCCCGGGAAGCCTGTGGGAAGTTACATGCCACGAACTGGATGACGACTGGCAATTGGTTACGCTGGAGGACCTATCAGTTCAGGTCAGCATTGCCCGCGCGCATGCCGATTTCGTTGCCAACGCCAGCCATGAGCTGCGCACGCCACTGGCGTCTGTCTTGGGGTACGTCGAAACCTTAAAAGAGCCAAAAGCCGGTGAAGACGCCGACACGCGCAACCGATTTTTGGATATTATCAAACACGAAGCCGAACGCATGCACGCTTTGGTCGATGACTTAATGTCGCTGTCGCGGATCGAGGCACTAAAACATGAGGCACCGACCGACAAAATCGACATAATCGCAATCTGCCGCGAAGTCGCGGGTGAAGCTAAGGGCAAAGTGCGCATCGAAGGCGACGAAGAGCCTGCAGCGATATTGGGTGATCGCAGTCAAATGGCGCAGGTGATTCGCAATCTGGTCGATAACGCAGTCAAATATGGCGCTACGCAGGATGAAGTTCTGATCCGGATCGAAACCACATCAACGGGATGGGTCACTATCGAAGTCGTCGATAAGGGCGACGGTATTGCACCGGAGCATCTGCCACGCCTGACTGAACGTTTTTACCGCGTCGATGCTGGAAGAAGCCGAAAAGTGGGTGGCACGGGCCTTGGATTATCCATCGTCAAACATATTGTCGAGCGTCACCGCGGACGCTTCGACATCCGCAGCCGCCCCGGAGACGGCACCGCAGCATCGATCATGTTACCATTGGCAAAATCCGTGTGACAGCCACTGTCATCAAAGTGTCACCGCTTTGTAACAGTGACGATTCTGGTAACTGTCAAAAAATAAGGGATTTAGATTATGAAACTCCGTAATGCATTGATTACAGCAACAATTTCGACATTGGCGCTCGCCGCTTGTGGCGGTGAATCCTCCGGTGGGTCGCGTGATTCGGCCTGGGCTGTTGGTTCGTCAACGGTTTATCACTTCGCAGCGGCTGTTGCTGAAGAGACTGCAAAGCAAGGCGTAAAAGCCCCTAAAATTGAACAAAATGGTACGGGCGCAGGCATGAAGCTGTTTTGTGCAGGCGTCGGATCGCAACATCCAGATATCGCCAACGCATCACGCCGGATGAAAAAATCCGAATATGAGGATTGCCTCAAAAACAAAGTCGATAAAATCGTAGAAATTCAGGTCGGCATCGACGGCATCGCTTTTGCCGAAGCCAAAGCTGGCCCCAACATGAAACTGACACCCGAAGATGTGTATAAGGCGCTTGCTGCCAATCCATTCGGCAAACCCAATACAGCCAAAAACTGGAACGATGTGAATGCGGCTCTGCCTGCTATGCCCATTCTTGTTTATGGTCCGCCTTCAACATCAGGAACACGGGATGCACTGGCTGAGCTGATCCTTACCAAAGGTTGCGAAACCAATGCCGAAATGAAAGCATTGAAAGACAGCGACAAGGACAAGCACAAGAAGCTCTGCACCGAAGTGCGCGAAGACGGCGCGTATGTCGATTCAGGCGAAGCTGACAATTTGATCGTCCAGAAAATTTCGCAAAACCCAAAAGCTGTCGGCGTTTTTGGTTTTTCCTATCTTGAGGAAAATACCGACAAGCTGAAGGGTATCACTATGTCGGGTATTGCGCCAACCTATGCGACGATTTCCGACTTTAGCTATCCCGGTGCTCGCCCCATGTATATTTACGTGAAACAGGCGCATCTGAATGCAGTGGCTGGCTTGAAAGAGTTTGTAGCGGAATGGGCAAAGGCATGGGGTCCCGAGGGTTACTTGAAGAAAAAGGGCATGGTAATCGCACCTGACGACGTTCGTGCGAAAAACGCGGCCGTTGCCAAGGACTTCACTGTCATGGATGCCAGCTCGCTTAAATGAACCCACTGATTATCCTGATTGCACTTCTGGCGCTGGCTGCAACCTCTTGGTTTGTAGCCCGCGCCAAAGCGCGTACTTTGTTTACCGGTCGTGGTTCGCTGGCAGCACTGCCTAGCTACCACGGCTGGCACATGGCGTTATGGGTCTTGATCCCCGCGCTAATGGCCTGGTTGATCTGGTCGGCCATTTCCCCCGGGCTTATCTTTTCAGCCATTCTTGCCGACCCATCGGCGGCACTGCTGCCGGCTATGGATATGGAGCGCGACGCCGTCATTGCAGAGGCGATAAGCGCTGCGGGCAATAATGGCTTTGGGACTTTCCGTCCTGAATCCGCAGCGATTGTTCCCGCTGTACAAACCATTATGGCAAAATTCAGCTGGATAGGCGCAGCGTTGACCGCGTTGCTAGCTTTCGCGGGTGGCGCTTATGGCTACACCCAGATCACAGCGAATTTTCCGGCTAGGACCCGCGTCGAACGCGGCGTTATGGCACTTTTGATGGCAGCGTCATGCGTCGCCATTCTCTCCACTGTGGGCATCATCGGTTCACTTGTTTTTGAAACTGGCGTCTTTTTTAGCCAGGTCAGCCCCATCGATTTTCTGTTTGGCACCAATTGGAACCCCGATCCTTTTGCGCCGATTACACCGGAAATCGGTGAAAAAATGGGTGCTGTCCCACTGTTTTGGGGGACGTTGTTTATCGGTGCGATTATCGCCATGGTTGTCGCCATCCCGTTTGGGTTGATGAGCGCGATTTATCTTACCCAATACGCCTCGCCACGCTTTCGCCGCTGGGCAAAGCCCGCGCTGGAGATTCTCGCCGGTGTGCCAACGGTCGTTTACGGCTATTTCGCCGCCCTGACCGTAGCGCCGCTTATTCGCGATTTTGCGACCTTTATTGGCATACAAAACGCCACCACCGAAAGCGCTCTTGCAGCCGGACTGGTGATGGGCGTGATGATTATCCCCTTTGTATCCTCAATGGCGGATGACAGCATCGCTGCGGTCCCCCAATCTATGCGCGATGGGTCGCTTGCCATGGGCGCTACGCAATCGGAAACAATCAAACGCGTGCTTATTCCTGCCGCATTACCGGGCATTGTTGCAGGGATAATGCTCGCCGTCAGCCGTGCGATTGGCGAAACGATGATCGTCTATATGGCCGCTGGTGCAGCGGCAAATCTTTCGGCGAACCCCTTTGCCAGTATGACCACTGTGACATACCAAATTGCTCGCCTGTTGACCGGCGATGGCGATTTCAACCATCCAGCCACACTCGCTGCCTTTGCATTGGGTCTGGTCCTGTTTGTTGTGACGCTGGCACTCAACATCGTCGCTTTGCGCGTCGTCAAACGCTATCGGGAAGCATATGAGTAGCTGGCACACCCCTGAAGCGACCGAACGGTTGAAAAAGCGCTACACCGCTGAACGCAGGTTCCGTTTATTTGGCGTGGCGGCGATTGCAATATCGCTCGGGTTCCTTGGCTTTCTGCTTTTTACGATGGTCAAAAATGGTGTTGCTGGTCTTGACTGGGATTTTCTTATCAGTTCGGATTCAACCAACCCTGATGATGCGGGTATTTGGGGCGCGTTCAAAGGGTCGCTGTTGACGATGGGGGTAACGCTGGCTTTGTCATTCCCATTGGGTGTGCTCTCAGCCATTTATCTTGAAGAATTCGCTCCGCGCAAAAAATGGGTCGACTGGGTCGAGGTATCGATCAACAATCTGGCGGCTGTGCCTTCGATCATATTTGGCTTGCTGGGCCTTGCAATCTTCATTCAGGTTATGGGACTGCCACGATCCTCAGCGTTGGTCGGCGGCATGACATTGGCTTTGATGACAATGCCGGTGATTGTTATATCAGGTCGCAACGCGATTAAAGCGGTTCCACCCTCAATCCGTGACGCAGCCCTTGCTGTTGGGGCGAGCCCTGTACAGACTGTGTTTCACCACGTATTACCGTTAGCACTGCCTGGAATTCTGACAGGAACAATTATCGGCATGGCGCGCGCTTTGGGTGAGACGGCTCCACTCTTGATTATCGGGATGCGCATGTTCGCGGCAAGTCCGCCAGAAGGCTTCACAGATGCGTCTTCGGTCTTGCCGATGCAGATTTTTTTGTGGTCGGACGAAATCAATCAGGGTTTTGTCCAAAACACATCCGCAGCTATCATTGTGCTGCTCGCCTTTTTGCTCGCGATGAACGGCTTGGCCATTTATTTGCGAAACAAATTTGAAACCCGTTGGTAGGTCCGATCCTCAATGTCTGAAACGTTAAAAATATCTGCCCGCGACGTGTCGATTTATTACGGCACGAAAAAGGCTATCGACGATGTGTCGATCGATATCGCGACTGAACATGTCACCGCCTTTATTGGTCCATCAGGGTGTGGCAAATCCACATTTTTGCGGGCACTAAACCGGATGAACGACACGATCCCGTCCTGCAAAGTACACGGCCAAATCGAACTGGACGGTGTGGACATATACAGTTCCAACTTAGACGTTGTGCAGCTGCGCGCCCGTGTCGGGATGGTTTTCCAAAAGCCAAACCCTTTCCCAAAATCCATTTACGAAAATGTAGCCTATGGACCGCGCATTCACGGACTTGCCGCGTCGAAAACGGACATGGATGCTATCGTCGAGAAATCCCTGCGCCGCGCCGGGCTTTGGGATGAGGTTAAGGACCGGTTGGCCGATCCAGGCACCGCATTATCGGGTGGTCAACAACAACGCCTGTGCATCGCACGTGCCATCGCCGTCAGCCCCGAAGTGATTCTAATGGATGAACCGTGTTCAGCCCTTGATCCGATTGCGACAGCCCGCATTGAAGAGCTGATTGACGAGCTTAAGGGCCGTTATGCCATCGTTATCGTCACCCATTCGATGCAACAGGCGGCGCGTGTTTCGCAGCGCACTGCTTTCTTTCATATGGGGACAATGGTCGAGTATGGCGATACGTCGGACATATTCACCAACCCGCGTGAAGAGCGCACCAAGGATTATATAACAGGCCGTTACGGCTAGGAGTTTAAGAGCATGGCCGAGAACCACACCGTCAAGGCGTTTGACAATGAAATCACCCAGCTTCGCGGCCTGATCGCGGAAATGGGCGGCTTGGCTGAAGCATCGATTGCCAAAGCCATCGAAGCACTTGTCCGCCATGATGAGGAACTCGGGCAAAAAGTCGTCGCCGATGATGCTAAGCTCGATGCGCTGGAGGCCGAGGTCGATCAGCTTGCGGTGCGGATTATCGCTCTGCGCGCACCGATGGCGGATGATTTGCGTGATGTGATCGCTGCACTAAAAATCTCAGGCGTAGTTGAACGCATTGGCGACTATGCCAAAAATATCGCACGGCGCGTTGGCGAAATCGACCGGCAGAAAAATTTTGAACCGCTGACACTAATCCCTGCAATGGCCGATATTGCCCAAGGCATGGTGCGCGACGTCCTGAACGCCTTTGCCGCGCGTGACCAGCATATGGCGGTCAATGTTATCGAACGCGATGAAAAGCTCGACAATTTCTACAATTCTATTTTCCGCAATTTGGTCGCGCACATGATGGAAAATCCATCAACGATCAGCAGCGCTGCGCAATTGTTATTTGTCGCGCGCAATCTCGAACGCATTGGCGACCACGCCACCAATGTCGCTGAAATGGTCTATTACGCCGAAACCGGTGCGTATCTGGCCGACCGCAACAAGATGGACTAAGGACAGCTTACCACCATGAAACCCCGTCTGTTGATCGTCGAAGACGATGCTGCTTTGTCCGAATTGCTCGTATGGCAATTCCAAAATGCCGGTTATGAGGTCGAAAATACAGCCGATGGCGAAGAGGCCTTGTTGCTGGCGACCGAGAACACACCCGACATCATCATCCTCGATTGGATGATCGAACAGGTGCCGGGCATCGAGGTGTGCCGCCGCTTGCGCCGCTCACCCGATACCGCCCAAATCCCCATCATCATGCTAACCGCCCGCAGCGCCGAGGAAGACCGGATTCGCGGACTTGAGACAGGCGCCGACGATTATGTGACAAAGCCATTCAGCCCCCGTGAACTGGTCGCCCGTGTCCATGCTTTGCTGCGGCGAACAAAGCCTGCCGCAACAGGCCAGGTTCTAAATTTTGAAGGCGTTCAGCTTGATCCGGTCGCGCACCGGGTCACATCGGGTGGCCACGCGGTGGATATGGGGCCAACAGAATTCCGGCTACTACGCTATTTTCTGGAACGGCCGCGCCGCGTACTTTCGCGTGCGCAGCTCATTGACGGCGTCTGGAACCGTGATGCCGAGATTGATGAACGCACCGTTGACGTGCATGTCGGCCGCCTACGCAAAGCGTTAAAAACGGGAATGGCAGGCGACCCAATACGTACCGTGCGTTCCGAAGGCTACTCGCTCGATAAGAAATAGGGGGTGCTGTGAACAACACCCCTGCATTTAACAAGTAATCAGGCGATTAGCTGGTTTTTTCTGGCATCATTGACGAGTGTAAATGGTCAATCTTCCATTGCCCGTTTTCCATCGCATAGATGAATGAATAGCGGGCCTTCACGTCTGTCTTTGCGCCGGTTACCGAATCGGTAAATGTCACCGTCCACGTTCCAAGTCGCGCGACCTGATTGCAGCCCATTTTGATCGTGCTGCTGTTGATCGTTGCAGCAGGGTTGCCTTTCAGAAACTTGACAAAATAGTCGTTGATCTCTGCATGGTTAAGACGCGGCTTGTTGGAAACGGTAGCGAGCAAGACGGCATCTTTCGCAAAGAGTGATGTTACCTTGGCTGGGTCCTTTGTTGCCCATGACGCGTTGAATGCATCAAACAGCCCCTCGATCTTAGCCGTCGTAGTCACGGCGCACTTCATGCTTTTTGATTTTGCTTCTGAAGGACTCGCGACTGCAATTGTCGCTGCAACTGTAGTTGCTAAGATTAGAAAACGAACCATGATAATCTCCATCTATGTAGAGATTAAACTACTACGAGTTGTGAGGGACCGTCAATACCGTGAAAGGCCGATTAGCAGCCTCAGCGTCCCGCAATCAAAACTCTACCTGCATCCGTGCCGCGAAAACATCCACGCGATAGCTTCGCTCATCGACCGGATCGTTTGAAAACGGCAAAACGGTAGCGGCTAACGGTCCGCCCTCTACATTCACACGGTTATAATTAAGCATAAAGCGAATATAGTCAATTGGATACCAGTTGAGTCCCAGCGAATATGTGGATTGCGTTCCCCCCCGCCCAAGTCGCGTATTCAGCGCCGCAAGGCTAGTGGTCCCGGCGGTAAAGTTGTTCGTCAAGCCGTTCTTCAGCGCCTCATCGTCCAAGTCCAAATAGTCAAAGCGTCCCGCAATATGGAATGCGCCCATGCCTCCTTTACCAACTGGGTTTGCAACCTTTGGTCGCGTCCAAAGTCCTTTGGCATAGCCACGGGTTTCGCCCGTCAAAAAGGTGCCAATTTCTGCAAAGGCACCGAAGAAGCCGGGATTTGACGTCGGCACGACGGCGATATTACCGCCAGAGAAAACATCCAATCCGGATGCCAAGTCGCCAGCATCATAGGCTTGGGTTTTCATCCATTGCGCTTCGCCGTTAATATAGAAACCCGGCCAGATCGCGGCTGTTTCCAGCCCCAATATAAAATCGCTTTTGGCAGCGAAGCTTCCTGTATCTACAAAACGGATATCGGTAAGCTGGCTATTAGGTCGGGCGCGGTAGCGGGCGAGTTGATTGGTCGAGGGAGCAAGCGACGAAGTCGAAGCCGTCCCACCATTATTTGACGAAAAGTCCCGATATTGGGCGTTCATGCCGATGTGCAACTGAGTCTTGCCCAGTTTCGGCGCGTAGTACATCCGGGCCGCCCCAATCCAACCATCATTGTCCAAAGTAGCATCGATGGCATGGCCCGTGAACAGACCAAATTCAGCCGCAAGATCCTTGGACTTATTACTGAACGCAATCGCAGCGCCGAGCCGGCGGGCGTTAATAAAAGCTTCGTTAAACGCATTACGCTCGATGAAAGTAACGCTATTGGAGCTGGCAATTTGCTCCATACTGTTCAGCTCAAAATTGCCCAGTCGCACTACAACGGGAGCATTGACGGGATTATAGGTCAGCCAAACGTCTCCAAATGCGACGTTACCATTTGCGAAATCTGCTTCGGCCTTATAGCCGAAATTGCCGGGAAATGTGCCTTCCATACCCAAGCGAACGCGGCGAATGCGGGTGGTGAAGCCAAGGCTGCGACTTTGCAGGGCACCCGGCGAGCTAACTGACCCGGCATCAATGTGGATGCGTCCGCGTGGCTTAAAGCTCCAGCCGTCGGCCGTCGAAATTTCCGGTGCGCCTTTGAACTTAATCTCAGGGCCGCCCTTTTTTTCCGGCGCAGCAGCAGCAATAGGGGCTGGTGCGGCAACCGGTGCTGCCGCGACAGTATCCAACTTTGCTGATATCGCCGCAATTTGCGCTTTCAGCGCAGCAACTTCTGCACGAAGCGCTTCCAGCTCGGCGTCGCTGTTTTGCGCGAGTGCAGGGGTTGCGGACAAAGCGCTTGCTGCCATTATTGCGGCAAGGAATGCTCGTTTGGCTGTGTGCATATTTCGGGTCCCGTCCGAGTGTGTGTAAAGATGTTGCTCTAAGACTACATTTTGATGACAGTAAAATGACAAAAGCGCGTATTTTTTGTTACACTCTCAGTACAAGTTCTCTGACCCGCAAACTTCCTTGTGAGATTGGCCGTAGCTTTACGCTTGCGTAAACGTAAAGGTCGTGGCAATTCGCGCAACGAACAGACCGGGAGTCGCTGCTGCACGCAGGCTACCCATATTTGACCTAAATTTGGAGAAGTACGATGACCATCAGCTTTAAGGATAAAGTCGCCATTGTGACCGGTGCAGGCGGGGGTTTAGGCCGTGCTTATGCGCTAGAGCTCGCCAAGCGCGGCGCCAAAGTGGTGGTCAACGATCTGGGCGGATCGCGCGATGGCACTGGCCATTCAGACGCTGCACTGAAAGTCGTTGAAGAAATCAAGGCCGCTGGCGGCGAAGCAATGTCGAACGGCGGTAGCGTCACCGAATACGAACAAATGGTTGAGATGGTCGCCAAGACCAAGGAAGCGTGGGGCGGCGTCCATGTCCTTATCAACAACGCGGGCATACTGCGCGACAAAAGCTTTACCAAAATGGAAATCGCCGATTTCAAACTGGTCGTCGATGTTCATCTGAACGGTTCGGCCAATTGCACCAAAGCGGTGTGGGATATGATGCGCGAGCAAAATTATGGCCGCATCCTGATGACGGCATCGTCCACCGGCCTGTACGGCAATTTCGGCCAAGCCAATTATGGCGCAGCCAAGCTGGGCCTTGCCGGCCTGACCAAAACGCTGCACCTTGAAGGGGCGAAGTATAACGTCAAATGCAACACGATTGCCCCGATTGCGGCAACGCGGATGACCGAAGATATCCTGCCCCCCGCAGCCTTTGCGATGTTTGACCCAGTCAATGTCGTTCCCGCCGCTTTGTTTATGGTATCTGAAGACGCGCCGTCCAACGTCATCATGGGCGCAGGAGCCGGTTTCTTCCATACTGCCCATGTCACCATGACGCATGGCGCGTTGCTGTCAGGCGATGATCTGTCCCCCGAAGGCGTAGCCGCCAATTTTGCCGCGATCAGCGATCGTACAGGAGAGACTGTGCCACAAACAGGGGGCGAACAGTCGATGCAGGCAATGAAGTTGTTGCAAGCAGCGGCTGGAAACTGACCAGTCACGCGGTCAATGCAATGACGCGGCTGTCCAAAAATTGCAGGCGGTGGCTTGACTGACTTTTACATCGCAAAGCCGCGTTGAAAACGACTAATTAACCATATCCTGTGCATAGGCTGCTTGCATGTATGGGTATGATCGCCTTTTAAAACCGCTCTTTTGGGTGCTTGCGGTAGCAATTTTGTTTTGCGGAATGGTGGCTAAGCCAGCATCTGCACAAACATGCGCGCCTGCCACCACCCAAGGCACCGCGCCATCAGGTT
Organism: Sphingomonadales bacterium; assembly: GCA_031416255.1. GTDB lineage: Bacteria > Pseudomonadota > Alphaproteobacteria > Sphingomonadales > Sphingomonadaceae > Sphingorhabdus_B. The sequence continues at coordinate 13,497 of JANOTI010000218.1, forward strand.
GGGAAACCTATTGCTGGCTGGATTTTACAACGTATGTTGATGCAACAGCGCGCTCGGTCGCCGGGCAAAATTTCGTGATCCCGCTGACGGACGGATCGACGTTGAATTTCAACCTTAAAGTGACACCAACGACAATAACTGCATTCCGGTCAACGGCTGCGCCTTCCTGGACGGGTGCAGCGGTGGGGAACACCGCTTTCATCGGCATTCCAGGTCGTCCGATTTTATACACTGACACTGCTGGCGCCAAGTCGATCACATTTTCAGCAATATCCATCACTCCTGCACCGGGCGCACCCGCAGTCGCGACGTATTCGTTTGTAGCAGCCGATGCTGAGTCCACCAACAACGGCGAAAACCTGCAATTTGTGACCAATGGCGGCAATTGGACGGTACTGGATCAAGTGAACCCGATATCCGGTAGCAACTATCCCGCTATATCGGGCGTGGGGACCAATACCTTTACCGAGACAGGCGTTGCGGGAACCGTCGGCGGCTATATAGTCGGATCAACCAGCCCGACAACCGTTACCGCCAATATGCAAGCAGGCGGTTTACAAGGCGCGATGTTTGCTGTGCGCTTTGCATCCATGCGGTTACGCAAATCAATTGTCGGCGCGCGCGTGGACCCAACCGATCAATTCAATTTCCGAGTGTCTTCAACATCATCGGGCACAGTTCTTGCGAGTGGCGTGACTAGCGGCACAGGCAATGGTCCGTTTAATGCAGCGCCATTGTCGCTCGCATCTGGACTTGGTCTGACGATTTCAGAGTTAATGGCCGCCGGCAGCGCAAGCTCGCTTTCAAAATACCAAGGCCGATTAACGTGCACAAATAGCAATGCCGGCTCGACAACGCCGTTGCCCAACGATGTCGTGACAACATCCTACAATTTTGGCGCACTGCAATTTGGTGATGCTGTGATCTGCATACTCACTAACAGTGCCTTTCCACATATACGCGTGCAAAAAGCGCTGAGTAACAACAGGCGTTTTTCAACTGACCAGTTCACTGTGCGCATCACTCAGGGAAGCACCGTAGTTTCGTCAGCCACGACATCTGGGGCAACCAATGTTGTGACGGGCGGCAATACCGGGCTAGTGCAGCTTTCGGCAGCCACTGCTTACACATTGGATGAGGTTATGCCCTCCCCCGGCAGTCTGACACAATATACCCGTTCTATGACCTGCACCAATGCAACCAACGGTGTTACAACCAGCTTCCCGACATCGGTTCCCGGAACGATAACGCCTGTCATGGGCGATGTGATAACCTGCACGATCACCAATACCGCCATCGCAGCCAATGCCCGGTTAGACATCACAAAGACTTCCGTTGTTCTGTTGGACGGCATCAGTACTGCCAATCCGAAAAGCATTCCCGGTGCGCGGGTGCGCTATACAATTACAGTGTCAAACACCGGAAACTTGGCGGTCGATGCTAACTCGATCATAATCGCTGATCCGTTTCCGGCCGATTTTACGATGGATGCGTCCACACCAATGACGATGACCGTCGGCAACAGCGGGCTGAACGCCTTTAATCAGGCGACGATGGTTACCTATTCAAACCAGGCAAGCGGCGGCGCCCCTTATGCTGCTCCGCTTGGCAGCGGGTTTAATCCGGCTATCACTGGTCTGCGGTTTCAACCCGGCGGAACGATGGCCGCTGCAACGGCCGGTGGGCCTTCCACATTTTCATT
>JANOTI010000219.1:0-15244 GCA_031416255.1 Sphingomonadales bacterium
ACGACGTCGCGTGTGCCAGGTGTGTCATGCAGTATCTTTTGCATTTTGGCGGCCAATTGTTTCAAAACTGCAAGCTCCGGTCCAACGATGCGAAACTCGATAGGGGCGTTAATTGGCGCACCGTTTTGAAACAGCACCAGCTTGATCCGGGCGCCGCTAATCCCGTCAAATTTATCGCGCAACCGGTCCACCATCCGGTAGCTTTCTTGACCACTCCATTTGTCCATAATCGCCAGAACTTCGCCCGATGTGCTTGTTTCTGCGCTGTCGAAGACGTTGTAGAAAACCGATGGATTGTGCCGTCCGACATTTTCGGCGCGCACGATGATTGATTTTTCCTTCGCCAATATATCGGCAACCTGCCGGACGATGCGGCCGGTGCCTTCAAGGCTGGTGCCTTGTTCAGCGTCAATCTGTACCCGGAAATAGCTGGCATCTGCATTCGGGAACAAGCCAAACCCCAGAAAAGGCACCAGCGCAAAAGCCGACAGCGTCAGTGCGAGCGCGCCCCAAACAAACCGGCGCGGCATCTCAAGCGCTTTGTGCAAAATCGGGCGGTAAAAATGGTCAATGCTGGCCATCAGCCATTTGAGAACAGGGTTGCCGTGCTCGTCTGCGTCGCGCTTTAGCAACCGGCTGGCTAAAAAGGGAATGATAGTCAACGAGATGATAAGCGAAGCAACGACGGTAAAAATAATAGTCGCGATAAAACTCTGCGTAAACTTACCTGCCCCTTCGGGCAGGAACAACATCGGGAAAAAGGCAAATACCAGCACCCCTGTCGAACCCAGTACGGCGACCCGGATTTCTTTTGTTCCTTCGATTGCGGCCTGTATCCGGTCTTTGCCCATGCGCAAATGGCGCGCAATATTTTCGATGACAACGATGCTGTCATCAACCAACAGCCCCAGTGACAAAATAAAGCCTGCAACAACCAGCTGGCTAAGATTATAGCCTGCCGCATAGACGGCGAGCAGCCCCGATGCGAGCGACAGCGGAATGGATACCATCACGATGGCCGCTGCGCGCCAGCCGAGCGGCAGCAGAGTGACCATTACCAACCCAAGGGCCAGCGCAAAATCGCGCGCCAGTTCTTGCAAGCGTTTGGTGATGTCGCGGCTTTGATCGAACTGGGTGATGATCTGAATGTCGGCAGGCAGATAGGATTTTTGCACAGCAATTTCGGCCATCAATTGCTTCGCCAATTTGGTCGCGTCCGTACCGACTTTTTGGTTCGCAGTAATCCAGATCGCACGTTTGCCATTGTGGTATAAATGGCTGCGTGGTTCATCAGATCCCCAAAAAACATTGGCGACATCGCCGACGCGGACCAATGTTCCTTCGTTGGTGCGTAGCGGCAACGCGCGCACCGCCTCGATATCTTTAAAAGCTCCCCCTGCCTCGACATTGAAACGGCGGGTGCCGCTGACTACGGCGCCACTCGATACATCGGATCCGCCAAGCCTGACGGCGTCGGCAATCGCGCTGGCGGGGATTCGCAGTTCGGCAAGGCGTGCCGCGTTGATGGCAACGGTGACTTCGGGTTGGCTTAACCCATGCACTTCGGATTCGCGGACATCGGAATAGCGCGACAAAGCTTCGCTTATGTCACGCCCGTATTTTTCCATCCGCCGCCAGCTTGCCGTTTCGCTGACCAAAGCAAATTGCAAAACCGATGCGTTGGTTGTGCGCATTTTTTTGAAATCCAGGCGCGCCAACTCTGCGGGCAAACGGCTGCGAATTGCTGTGACCTCTCGCACGGTATCATTGAAATACTTGTCGGGATCACCCGACCAATCGAATTCGGCGCGGATAACGGTGCTGCCATCGACGCTGGTCGAAACAATTTCCTTCACATCCTCCAGCCCCTGCACAATCTCCTCGATTGGCTTGGCAACGGTTTGCTCCATCTCCGACGCGTCGGCACCTGGCTGGACGGCAGTAATCGCAACGACTGGCAGCGGAAAATGAGGATCGACTGCACGCGGTACAGAGGTAAAGGCGGAATAGCCGAGCGCTGCGAGTAGGCCGAACAGGACCAGTGTCAGTTGCCAGCGCCGGATCGAGAATTCTGTGAAATCCATTTGCTAGCAGCGCCGGATATCTTACCGCGTGACCGCAGTTGGCCGGACTTTTGCGCCGGTACGCAACTTCTCGCCACCGGATATAATGATAGTATCGCCCGGCTTCAGACCACTCGAAATAATGATAAAATCATCCATTACCCGCTCAATAAGGACGTTGCGCGTTTCGACCCGGCTGGTTTTGGTATCAAGGACATAGACCAAACCTTCGCCAGCACGAACGCCGAACAACGCGCTCGCCGGAATTTGCATCGCGCCATCATTGGCTGCGGGTAGCTTGATATTGGCAGTGCCGATCTGGCCAGCGCGCAGTTTCGCTTTTGCGGGCAGGCTGAACAGCACGCTAAATGCCCCAGTCGCCGCGTTCGCCTGACCCTCTATTTCAGAAATCGTTGCTGTGATTGGGCCAGTGGTGATGGAATCAAACGCTATTTCCGCTGCCATGCCGATGCGCAATTGCGACGCGTCGCGGTCCACCACAGGCACGCGAAAAACAAATCCTTGATCGGCTTGGCCCAGTATCACCGCCACCATCCCTGCGGCGACTACTTGTCCAGGTTCTACATTACGGGCCAGTATCGTTCCGCTTGACGGGGCATAAAGTTGCGCATTTCCGCTTGAAAAACGGGCCTGGGACACGCGAGCGCCAGCGGCTTTTGCAACTGTATCGGCGGCTTCGTAACGGGCCTTGGTGACCCAGCCTTCTTTATACAGTTCAGCGATGCGTGAGAATTCGGACTGCGCACGGGCGCGTTCAGCCTCAGCCATATTCAAATCAGCACCGACATTGGTCGCATCAAGTGCAGCGAGCAATACGCCGCGTTTAACAAAATCGCCCTCATTATAACGGACGGTTGAAACTTTGCCCGGCGTGGTAAAACCCAGCGGCGTTTCGCGGCGATAGCGGACAGTTCCAACGGTGCTTAGCGTGCGAACCATATTTCCGGTTTGAACGGTAACTGTCTGTACCGGAAAAGTTTCCTCGGCAGGGGTGGCTTTTTCGCTTTTCGCAGCACCACAGGCAGAAAGCGCCGCGACCGACAACGCCAAAAAAATCAAGTTATTGGCACGTTTAGCCATGCTGCGCCCACTGCTCCTCATCTCTCGCATCGTCGTTAAGGCAATCGTCTGCACATGGGAACCACCGATTACATTTCGAAACGCAAATTATTGTGACTTTCGAAAGGCTGCCAACAACGGCGGGTCGTGCCGCCCGTTTTGTTCGGGTGTTTTCGCGAGCAGATCAATTTCGGCTTTGATGCCCGCAACACGTTTTTTCCAGCTGGGATAGCGAAACAGGCCGACGCACGATTTCGGTCCGCACCGCTGCCAAAAGCGCACAGCGGCTTGTGGGTCATAGCCCGCATTCGCCAACAACCAGATCGAGAGCCGATCAGCCTCCAGCTCATTAGCGGTAATCGATTTGCGTTTCCGGCTGGTTGCTGACCCCGCAGGATGACCGAGCAGGTTGTGCGCCAATTCATGCGCTGCGACAGCGGCAAGTTCATCGTCACTCGCAACAAAATCTATCAGCGCAGAAGTGACGCGAACCCGCTCGCTATCGGCTCCGGCCTCAATCTTGCTGCTGGCATCGACCCAGAAATGGCTGGCGCACACAGGGTCTAGTTGGAACAAAAGCTCGCGTGTTTCGGTGCCGCGTTGAACCCGCAGCGGAGCCAAATAATTGGGGCCCCAAAGCTGCTCTAATAACGCGCGCACGCTGTCCAGTCGTTCGGCGCCCGGCGTTTTATTTTGGGGAAAGCTGGCAATATCGCGATTGCCGATGCGGACCAGTCCGTCGCCCACTTTCACACCCTGTGTTTCGGCATCACCGCCCGCTACAATAAATGCAATCTCGACCGGGCGGGCAAAGCCGAAAGCCAGCCTAGCCGCCTCTGCATCCGGATATTGGGCAATGTCGTGAAGTACCCAGCCGGGATTAAACCCCAATTTGTGGCTACAGAAAGCTGCGTTTGCTGTGGCCAACCGATAGCCGACTGTCGCTAGCCTTGCGTCTTGCATAGCGATTGCGCGGTACGCCGCGACGGCTTCACCCTTGGGCGCAGCGATGGCGGGGGCGGTTATCATCGCAAGGATCAGCAACAAATATCTCATTTTGCCGCCGCCCGTTGCAACCGGTCGTTGATCGCGAAGCCAATGCCGTCCGCTTCAATCGGTGCGACGGCAATGGCCCGTTGGTTGCTCGCATCGGCGCGGTGCAATGCGGCGAACAGATTGGCGGCGGCTTCGGATAAATATCCGCTGGATGACAGGTTTTCGTCACCCGATATCGCGCCAAAACCGATGTGCCATTCATCGGCCTCTGCTGTGGCAGCATTTAAGCGCAAAGGCTTTGCAGGGGCATAATGGCTTGCAAGCTGGCCGGGAGATTCAATCCCGCCATCGCTTTGGTTCAGCGGCGAGGTACCAATTACAGCTTCGATTTGTGCAGCGGTGACAGGGCCTGGGCGCAGGATTTGCCAGCCATCGGTACGCACAGCGACGATAGTGGATTCGAGCCCCGCCCTGCATGCTCCTGCATCGATAATAAGCGGAACCGCGTCGCCAAGGCTTGCTGCGACATGCCCCGCTGTCGTCGGGCTGATCCCGCCGGAACGGTTCGCAGAGGGTGCCGCGACCACGATCCCGCTCGCCAATAATAGCGCGGTCATCACCGGGTGCGCTGAGCAGCGCAGTGCAATAGTCGGAAGTCCTGCGGTCACAGCATGGGCGATTTTGGCCTCAGGCTTTATTGGCAAAACAAGTGTCAATGGCCCCGGCCAAAACCTGTCCGCAAGTAAAGAGGCGACATCGTCAAAATACGCGATGGTTTCGGCGGTCTCGGTATCGGGTACATGGACAATCAGTGGATTGAAATCGGGACGCCCCTTGGCTGTATAGATTTTTGCCACAGCGCGGGCATTGCTGGCATCCGCTGCAAGCCCGTAAACTGTCTCGGTTGGAATCGCGACAATATTGCCGGTGCGCAAATGCGCTGCCGCCTCGGCAATCGCGAGTGCATCCGCAGGCCGGATCTGGCCTTTCCCTTGGGGATTTGAGCCTAGCATCATCCCGCGCTATAGGCGGAGCAAGACATTTGAAACAGGATTTTCTCCCATGAGTTTTGTTACCCCCATCAATGAGCAATTGTTTGTGCTGCGCCATGTGACCGGCATCGAAGAGTTGGCGTCACATCAACGCTTTGCTGATGCAACGCCCGATATGGTTGAGGCCATAGTCGAGGGGCTGGGGCAGTTTGCACAAGACCAATTTGCGCCGCTTAACCGGATCGGCGACACCGTTGGGGCCCGTTTAGTGGATGGCCGGGTTGTAATGCCAGATGGTTACAAAGCCGCCTATCAGGCCTTTGTTGACAATGGCTGGGCCTCGATCAATGCGCCTGTTGAGCATGGCGGGCAGGGGCTGCCTTATGCGCTGGCCACCGTTGCGCTCGATTCGCTGGGCAGTGCCAACATGGCATTCGCATTGTGCCCGTTGTTGTCGCTGGGTGCTGTTGAGGCTTTGCACCATCATGGTTCGGACGCGCAAAAACGGGCGTATTTGCCTAAAATTGTCAGCGGCGAATGGTCGGGAACAATGAATCTGACCGAGCCGCAGGCGGGTTCCGATGTTGGTGCGTTGAAATCGACGGCAACCCCGCGCGGCGACGGTACGTTCCAGATCAAGGGCCAGAAAATCTACATCAGCTATGGCGATCACGACATGGCAGGCAATATCGTCCACCTTGTGCTCGCCCGCACACCGGATGCACCAGAGGGAACGAAAGGGATTTCGCTGTTTCTCGTTCCCAAATACCGGCTGAATGCCGATGGCACGCCGGGGGCTGAGCAGGATATCCAAACTGTCTCAATCGAACATAAAATGGGTATCAACGCCTCGCCCACCTGCGTCCTTGCGTTCGGCGAAGAGGGCGATTGCACAGGCGAGCTGATCGGCCCCGAATTCGGCGGCATGCGCGCTATGTTCACTATGATGAACAATGCGCGTTTGAACGTAGGCCTTCAAGGCGTGCAGATTGCCGAAGGGGCCACGCAAAAGGCGATCTGGTTTGCACAGGAACGCGTGCAATCGGCACGCGCCGGTGGCCCTTCGCGCGATTCGGTGGCGATCATCGAACATCCTGATGTGCGCCGGATGCTGCTGCGGATGAAGGCGGGGACGCAAGCGATCCGGGCGCTTTCTTATTATGCCGCAGGTCAAGTTGACCGCGCGTCGCTTGGCATACAAGGCGCACAGGAAATGGTCGATTTGTTGACTCCGCTCGCCAAAGCCTATGGCACCGACATGGGCGAGGAAATCGCTTCGCTGGGTATTCAGGTGCATGGCGGCATGGGCTATATTGAGGACACCGGAGCCGCGCAATATTACCGCGACGCCCGCATCGCGCAGATTTACGAAGGCACCAACGGCATTCAGGCCGCTGACCTGGTTGGCCGCAAATTGGGCATGCGCGGCGGCGATGCGATCCGCGAGCATCTGGCGCGTATCGGAGCCGAAGCTGGCGACTATGCTGGGCTGAAAGCGCTGGCAGGGGCGTGCGCCGAGGTTACCGAATATATGCTGGCTGCGCCCGTCGATGACCGGCTGGCGGGCAGCTATGCCTATATGACGATGATGGCGGTTGCGACCTGTGGCTGGTTGATGGCCAAACAATTGCGCGCCGCAGAGGCGGACGGTGGCGACACCCCGTTCCTCAAAGCGAAAATTGTAAGCTGCCAGTATTATCTCGGTGTCATGGTTCCCGAGGCGCTGGCTTTGTCAGGGAGTGCGATGGCGGGTTCGGAGTTGCTCTATGCGCTGGATGCCGAAGGGTTGGCGGCATAATTATTTTGTGAAAGAGGCAAGAGGGCGAGAGGTGTTGGTGCCAGCTTTGCCCCTCGGTTTATTGTGAAACCGGCCCCTCTTTCCCTCTTGTCTCTTTTACCTTCTTCGCAATCCGTTATGCTCAACAAATGGATGAAAATTATATTCTGTTGTCGCGCATCGCCGATGCTCTGGAACGACTGTCGCCCCCCGAACCTGCGACCGCCGACCTGACCGTGCATTCGGCCTATCATTGGGACGGCAAGGCGCTTGCTGCAGTCCTGTGTTTCGCCCCGCTGCCGCTGGACCTAATCGTCGGTGTGGATCGACAAAAGGCCGGCATCCTGACCAACAGTCAACGTCTTGCCCAAGGCCATGCTGCGCACGATGTGCTTCTTTGGGGCGCACGCGGAATGGGCAAATCGGCTTTGGTGAAGTCCGTCGTGGCAGCCCTCCAACTGGATAATCAGCCGATTGCTCTGGTCGAAAGTACTGCAGACCAACTGGCGAGCCTGCCTTCGCTGTTCCATTTACTGTCAAATGCTGACCGGCAATTCATTCTGTTCATCGACGATATAGCGTTTGAAGGCGATGAGGCCGGACCCCGAAGGTTGCGGTCATTGTTAGAAGGCGGATCGGAGGCGCGCCCCGACAATGTCCGGCTCTATGTCACGTCAAACCGCCGCAACATCGTTGAACGCAATGCAGCGGACGAGGATGCCGCCGTCAATGCACGCGATGTTGCCGATGACCGACTGGCACTGGCCGACCGGTTCGGGATGAAGCTGGGCTTTCAATATCCGGATCAAGCGGCGTATCTTGAAATGGTTGCCGCTTATGCAGAGCATTTTGGTTTGGAATGGCAACAGCAGGATGCTTTGGCTTTTGCATACCAGCGCGGTGGTCGATCAGGTCGTATCGCATGGCATTATGCCGTGGAATTGGCTGGGCGGGCGGGACGTCCACTTTAGAATGCCAATAACCGGGATCTAGGTAAGCTGCTTTCGGTATATCCGGTAAACCTTGTTCACTGTGCCCCCAACGGACTCGCCGATCGAACGCATTGGCCCGTTTGATGCCAATACCCAGCCAAACTCTCCCCGAGATGCCCCATATTTGGTGATCGCATCGCGACGCGTATATTCGACCAACATCATAGCAAGCTGAATTGCCACGCGGCTGGACTGCAATTTTTTGACGACACCCATCAACGGAACGCGCATCGTCCGCACCTTTGGTTTGCGCAACCACCAAAGCAACTTAGCCCAATTGAAGGGCCACAATGTTCCGTTAAAGTTGCGAATTTTCTCGTTGAGATCGGGCAATGTCATAATGAATGCCACCGGTTCGCCGTCAAATTCTGCGATGCGAATTAAATCCTCATAAACGATCGGTTTCAGCTTTTTTCCGGCATAAGCGATTTCGGCGTCGGTAAAGGGCACAAAGCCCCAATTGTCGCTCCACGCATCATTCAAAATTGCTAGGATCAGTGCGGCTTCAGCGTCAAATTTGCTTTTATCGACTTTACGAATGCGTATGCGACCGCCTTTTTCACCCATCGCAACGATGCGTTGGGCCAGTAAGGGCAATTCCCCGCCAATAGATAGATCATAGGTGTATAGATCTTCAACACCGGCATAGCCTGCGCTTTCCACCCATGGCTCATAGGTGGCTTTATTGTGCCCCATCATCACCGTGGGTGGCATGTCATGCCCTTTGATTAGCAAACCCGGCTCGTCCCACATCGCCAAACTAACCGGGCCAAGGGCATGTGTCATTTTTCTGGATCGTAGCCAGTTTTCGGCCTGGGTAATCAGGCTTTGTACGGTTGCTTGATCCTCTGCCTCCAACAGCCCCCAAAAGCCTGTGCCGGGCCCCATGCCCTGTTCAACTGGCTGAGTCAGTGCAATATGATCAATATGGGCAGAAATGCGGCCAACCACACGATCGGCGCGCCGTGCAACGAAAAACTGCGCTTCGCCATGTTCGAACCACGGATTTTTACCAGGCGTCACAAGCCCGATGACTTCGTCGCGTAACGGCGGAACCCAGTTTGGATCGTCGGCATACAACCTGTACGGCAAATCGATAAATTCCTTCATCGATGCTTTACTGCCGACGGGCGTGACCCGCAATTCGCCTCCCTCCATTGGGATTCCCCTTTAGTCTAATCCAGATTTAGTGGGCGGTTTGTCGCGCTTTTGGTATTGCTGTCAAGATTGCCATCATCCTGCCACGATGATTGCGTATGTGATGCAACATGAACGCATTATCCTCTCCTTCGCATTCGGCAGAGTATCGGGCCGTTGAAACTGCGGCAACACATGTTCGCGTACCGATTGCCGATGATATGGCAATGCTGCGCGCTGCCGCTGAACTGACGCGTGATATCAACAGCGCGAACAAATGGATTTACTGGACCGATTTCCTTGGTTCAGCTCTGCTGGGCTATACGGCACTGTTTGCCGCAATTATGTCCAGCAGTACGGGATTGATGCTCGCCGCGGCTACAGTCGCCATTGCCGCGCTTTACCGCGCAGGCAGCTTTATCCATGAACTGACCCATATTCGGCACCGCGAACTGCCTTGGTTCCGTTTTGCTTTCAACGCGGTCGTCGGGGTTCCGTTATTGGTGCCCAGCTTCATGTATGAAGGCGTGCACCAGCTGCATCATGCTCGCACACGCTATGGCACAATTGAGGATCCAGAATATCTGCCGTTGGCGTTGATGAAGCCTTGGACGGTGCCGTTGTTTGTGGTTCTGGCGGCTTTTGGCCCGATTGTTTTGTTCGTCCGCTTTGCATTGCTGACGCCGTTGTCGTTCCTGATCCCGCCGTTGCGTAGCTATGTGGTGGAACGCTATTCGGGACTTGTCATCAACCCCGATTTCCGCCGCCGTGCTCCTGAAGGTGAGTTAAAACGGCAATGGTTGTGGCAAGAGATTGCCGCCAGCATCTGGGCCAATGCACTGCTGCTTGCTGTCGCAACGAGCACAATTCCGCTGCGTTCATTTTTGGTTTTCCTTGCTATTTTTTCGGCGACAATTGTTTTCAACCAGATCCGTACTTTAGTCGCGCATCTGTGGGAAAATGATGGCGAAGTGATCAGCACAACGGCCCAGTTTCTCGATAGTGTCAACGTGCCGCCGCCCAATATGATCGCCGGATTATGGGCCCCGGTAGGCCTGCGCTATCATGCCACGCACCATCTTTTGCCCAGCCTGCCATACCACGCATTGGGTGAGGCACATCGCCGGCTTGCCGCGCAGCTTGCGCCCGATTCCCTTTACAACCGGGCAAGCTATGATGGACTGCCGGGGCTTGTTAGCCGTCTGATAAAAAGCAGCTTTACCGTGGGGACGATGCGGGGTTAGAGCCGCAACTTCACCGCCGCTTTGCCCAATGCAGCTTTGTCCTCAAGCTCCAGCCCAAATTTAAGGCCCAACCACAACAACGGCCAAAACAGCAGCAACAATCCAAACGCTCGGATGGGCTGGCCATAAGGCGTTAGCATCATGCCGATGCTCCACAACGCCGCAATGCACACTGATGCAGTAAGCGCCGCTTTCCAAAAACCGCTGGTAAAAGGTGACAGCCGATCGCTCCATGCCAGTTCGGCAACCGCCAGCAAGGCGGTGGCTACTACCGCGACCGCAACGGCCAGCGCCATGCCGTAAGCCCCCATTGCGGGTACGAGCCAAAGCCCAAGTCCCAGCCATAGGGCAAGGCCAAACAGGCTGTTGGCAAGCGGCAGGCCTTTATGACCGATCATTTCGACGATGGGTGTCGCAGGTCCAAAGGCGGCCTCGGCAGCGCGGGCGACCAGCAGCGCGATAAGGACCGGCAGGGCAGCTATCGATCCCGGGGCAAAGGCGGATAGCATCTCGGGTGCAATCAGGATCAGCAGAGCTGCTATCGGCACCGCGAGCACTATCGAGATATGCGTTGAAAAAGCGTAAAGTGGTGCAATTCCCGATCTGTCTGCAGCCCCCTGTTCGGACGCAAGTGGTGCAAGCACGTACAGGAACGACTGGCGTATGATGAGGGGTATCGACGCAATCTTTCGGGCAATCCCGTAAAGCCCTGCCGCAACTGCGCCACTGCTGCCGGGCAGCATCGCGTTCAGCAGAATTGGTGGCAGATCATTATAGGCGCGGCGGGCCAGCGAAGGCGGCAGCATCGCCAATCCCGTCGCGATCACTTGCCGCTGTAAAGCAGGCGGTAACGGCGCACGCAGCAATAGTGCGGGGTCATAATAGCGGGCGAGCAGCTTCCAGGCGAGCCATGCGGTGAGCGCCAACGACGCGAGGTGGCCCAGCAATAGACCCTCGACGCCGAACCCTGCGGCAAAAAAGCCGGCGGCAAATACCAGCCGCGCCACTTGTTCCCAAAATATCCTCAACCGGATTTCGGGGCCAAACGCGCGCTTGGCACGCGCTGCTGCAGTGGCAGTTTCAACAAATATCCAAAGCGGTAGGCTCCATGCGAACAGAGCAATACTGCGGGGCAGCGTATCGGAAATTTGGGCAGGGGCTGAAACCAGCGATGCCAGCCATGGTGCCGCCAGCATGATTGCCAGTGCAGCGACCACACCCAGCCCGGTGCTGAGCAACAGCGCAAAGCGGACGGCGCCATGCTGTTCCTGTTCGTCGGCGGTCGCAGGCACAATCCGCTGCAACGCCTGTCCAAACGCCAGATCAAGCACATTGGCCAAGATATTGATCGCCGCCCAAAGCACAACATACACGCCATAACCGGCGAGCCCGAACATCCAGGTATAGGCAGGTTGCGATACGACTTCGATCAGCGCACCCAAACGCGCCACAGCGGCAAGGCCCGCGCCTTTTGCAAGATCCTCTTTGCTAACTACAGGCTGGGGTGCGGTCAGCGCATCCTCTTGCGGCCCGCTCATGATTTGTTCGTTTCCGGCACCGGCCCACTCCCCCACCCGAACTCCCATTCATGATATCGTATGGGAGGCCGGGTGGGGGAGTGGGCTGGTGCCGCCAATATGCAGAAACGCCCGCTCATTCCTCGGTTCGGACCAGGACCGTCTCACCGATCAGCAAAAATAAAAGAAACGGCGCCCAAGCAGCAACATAGGGCGGATATGCGCCCAAATTGCCCATGGCGAGTGCGAAGTTATCCGCGACAAAATAGGCAAAGCCCAGACCCATGCCGATAACAGCCCGCAAAAACAACGCGCCTGACCGGGCCAGTCCAAAGGCTGCGATGGCACCCAAAAGAGGCATCAACACTGCCGATAAAGGACCTGAAACTTTGTGCCATAAATTGGCTTCGAGTGCATCAACGCGGCCGCCCGTAGCTTTGCGCTCATCGATTGCACGCGACAAAGCCGCAAAGGACAAAGCATCACCATCGATTTTTTTCTGTTCAAAACGTTTGGGCTCAATTCCGCGACCGACAACGATCGTCTCAACCCGTTCCTGAGCAGCGGCGCCGACATCAAAGATCCGGACTTTTTCCAATGTCCAAGCACCGTCTGTAAACCGTGCTGTATCGGCGCGGAGCACGCGGGTCAGGCTGCCATTGGAGCGTTGATAGACGCGGACATCTTGTAGCTTTGTCGCATCGCCTTTGCCAATAACAGTGCGTGCCTGAACAAAATCCCGCCCCTCGCGGACCCACACATTGTACCGTATCCCGTCATCCTTGGGTATCGCGCGGTATTCGACATCCTGCCATTTTTTTAGCTTTGCCGATGCCGGTGCGACGACATTATCGTTAAAGACAAAGGAGATTCCGGCAACGAAAAGACTTGCTACTATCATCGGCGCTAAAATTTGATGGGCGGATAGGCCTGCGGCTTTCATCGCCACGACTTCGCTGTTCTGGCTTAGCGTTGTGAACGCGATAAGTGTGCCTAAGAGCACCGAGAATGGCAAAAAACGCTGCAATAGCTGCGGAATGCGCATCCCGATGTAGCGCCACAAATCCGCTTCAGTGTTACCCGCGACGCCAAGAATCTTGCCGCTTTCGCCCAGCAGATCAAGCGTCTGCAAAATCAGTACCAGCATCAACAGGACCGCGAAGGTGCGCACAAAAAATAGCTTGGCCATATAAAAGCTGATCTGCCGTGAGGGGAAAAAAGACATGGCCATTATGCGTTCGCCCCTTGTTCCTGTGCCAATAACCGCGATTTACGCCGTCCAAAGCGGAACAGTTTGCGGATCGATTTTCCTGCTATTTCGGCAAATTTCTCCAACGCACCGATCGGTTGCCCGCCCGGGACGTGTGCTGCGATATGATACATCCAAAGGATAAGCGCGGCAAAAAGAAGGCAGGGAACCCACAATGCGATCAGCGGATCAATCTCTCCGCGCCCACCCACGCTTTCGGCGTACTCGTTTATCTTGTGATAAGTCACCACAATCACAATCGATAGAAAAACGCCCAGCGCTGAGGTGGACCGTTTCGGCGGAATGGCTAGCGCGATTGCAAGTAGCGGCAACAGTAACATCATGGCTACTTCGACCAGCCGGAAATGGAAATTGGCCAATGCTGCATTGCGTTCGCTTGCAGGCCGTTTGGCGTCGTTTCCAACCTTAACAAGTTCGGGCAACGTATATTCGCGGCCCTTTTCACCGCGCCCACGAAACTTTTCAATCTCGGGCAGCGGTATAGGAATATCGTGATTCGAAAAGCTCAACACCCGGGCATTTTTATACGCGGGCGAATCATGCACCAAAGTACCGCTGGTCAATCTCAGAATTATGGTGTTGCGATCATCGGTCCGCATGAACTGACCTTTTTCGGCAGTCACCGCAATCGTCTGCCCCTTATTGGTTTCGGCAAATACAAAAAGACCGGACAGATCATTGCCCTGATTGCGGCTTTCATCGATCCGCATCATCAAATTTTTGCCAAGATTGTTAAACTCGCCGACTTTGATCGATGCACCCAAAGCGCCAGAGCGCAGGTCAAAACGCAGTTCTTCATAGAGATAGCGAGAAGTCGGTTGGATCCATCCGACAATGGCAAGATTTACGCCGGCGAGTATGATCGCGTAGATATAAGGAACGCGCAAAAGCCGCCAATATCCCAGACCAACGGCGCGAAATATGTCGATTTCAGACGACATCGCAAGCCGACGAAATGCCAGTAATATTCCCAACATCAAACCAATTGGAATGCCAAGCGACATATATTCCGGGATCAAATTGGCCAGCATTCGCCAAACAATGCTTACCGGCCCACCTTCTGCGGCGACAAAGTCGAACAGACGCAGCATCTTTTCCAAAAGCAGCAGCATCGCGGCAAGCGCAAGCGTGCTGAGCAGCGGAATCGCGACGAGGCGCGCAATGTAGCGGTCAGTGGCAGTCAGAAATTTCAACCTATTGTCGTCCTGTCACCCTAATTTGGCCGCAAATTGACGCGATAGACAGTTTCAAGATCAGGAGCAATATCGTCCAGCGCGCGAAACCGTGTTGGCCTCTAACGCTCAAGGAGCAAGAGTAAAATGCATAAAGTCATGATTCCGTTGGTTGCCGCTGGATTGCTGGTAATTTCGGGAAGCGCCCAAGCGGGCAGCGTGATTGCCAATGATATGGCGAAATGTAGCGCTGGCAAAGGTCCCGCCATCCAGGTGAATGTTCGTGGTATCAAAGGAACCAGTGGAAAGCTGCGCGTACAAAACTATCCCGCGACGGCATCTGCTTGGCTTGCCAAGGGCCGATGGTTGCACCGGATCGAGGCACGCGCGAGCGCGGGTTCACTCACTTTCTGCGTGCCGTTATCGGCATCGGGAAAATACGCAATTGCTGTGCGGCACGATAAAAATGCCAATGGCAAAACCGATATTTCCGCTGATGGCGGTGGATTTTCCAACAATCCGTCGATCAATGTATTGAATCTCGGAAAACCGGCGGTGGGTAAAGTCGCCTTTTCGGCAGGCCCGGGCGTCACAACCGTCACCGTAAATATGAAGTATATGTAAGGTCAAAATTTGGCACTTGTCGCGCTTCTTTCCAATCCACACTCCACCGGCAACCGGTCATTGTTGCCGGAAGTGCGGAATTTTTGCGCGAAAAACCCTGATATTTTTCATTACGAAGTCGAAGAAGTTGGGCAGGTCTCCCGCGCTCTAGAGATGATCGCAAGAGTGAAGCCCAAGGTTCTAGTAGTCAACGGCGGTGACGGCACAGTGCAAGCGGCGCTTACCGAGCTGTATCATGGCGGCCATTTTAAAGGTACACCGCCGCCTGTGGCTGTCCTGCCCAATGGCAAAACCAACCTGATCGCGCTTGATTTGGGTGCCGAGGGCGATCCGCTAAAAGCGCTGCAGATTATTCTTGAACTCGCGCAAGGCGATTTGAC
>JANOTI010000220.1:0-22931 GCA_031416255.1 Sphingomonadales bacterium
TCGACGACAAGGCTAAGCGCGTCTTCGAACAGTTTCGGCATCCGCTTATCAAGCCAGTCGCCGATGTCGGTGAGCAGTTTTAGCGGCACATCCTGATGCACACCGCCGGGACGAAACCACGCCGCGTGCATCCGCGCGCCCGATGCGCGTTCAAAAAAGTTCAGGCAATCTTCGCGGATTTCGAACAGCCACAGATTCGGGGTCATCGCGCCCACATCCATCACATGCGAACCAAGGTTCAGCATATGATTGCAGATACGGGTTAGCTCAGCGAAAAACACACGCAGATATTGCCCGCGCAAGGGTACCTCAAGATCGAGCAATTTCTCGATGGCGAGCACATAAGAGTGCTCCATCGCCAGCGGGCTGCAATAATCAAGCCGGTCGAAATACGGGAGTGCCTGCAGATAGGTTTTATGCTCGATCAGTTTTTCAGTGCCGCGATGCAGCAAGCCGACATGCGGGTCGAGCCGTTCGATTATCTCCCCGTCCAGTTCCATCACCAGACGCAAAACGCCATGCGCCGCCGGATGCTGCGGGCCGAAATTGATTGTGTAGTTCTGGATGACTTCGTCGCCGGTGGTTGCGGCGGAATCGAGTTGGAGACTCATAGGTCACGCTCCCCGCCGAAAGGCGCTATAATGAGCTCGCACGAAGACACGAAGTCATGAAGAAGGCTGAACGCAAAGCCCCTTTGTGTCTTCGTGTCTTCGTGCGAGCTGGAATCAAAAAGAGCTTCGCTCATTGCGGCTTCTCCGCTTTTGGTTTGCGAACCGTACGCTTCTTCGCTTCCTCATTGGCGGCTGCACCAGCGCCTGTTTGCGAGGGCTTATCGGTTGTTTTAGGGTCATTGACCTGAGGCGGTGTACCGCGCGGGGGCAGGCCTGATTTGATAACTTTTTCGTCGCCCGGAAGCGGATAGTCCGCACCTTCCCAAGGCGAGAGGAAATCGAATGTGCGGAAATCCTGTGCCAGTTGCACCGGCTCATACTTCACGCGCTTTTCTTCTTCGGAATAGCGCAGCTCGACATAGCCCGACAGCGGAAAGTCTTTACGCTGCGGGTGGCCCTCAAATCCATAGTCAGTCAGAATGCGGCGCAGATCGGTGTTGCCGTCAAACAACACGCCGTACATATCAAACACTTCACGTTCCAGCCAACCCGCGACCGGCCAGATGCCCGTCACCGATGGCACCGGTACATCCTCGTTGGTGGTCACATGCACACGGATACGGTGATTTTTGGTCAGCGACAGCAGGCAGTAAACAACCTCAAAACGCGGCTCACGATCGGGCCAGTCAACTCCGGCGATTTCCATCAACTGCTGATAATCACAGGTATCGCGCAACTGCATCATCACTCCGACCAGCTTGTCGGTCTTCACATGAACCGCGATTTCGAAATTCGCTTCTTCGATATGCAAAACATCTTTGCCCAGCGCTTTGATCAGCACAGCAACGGTGCCTTTTGGCGTAGCAATAATGGGCGCGGCGTTGTTCACCGTTCAATCGTCCCGACACGACGGATTTTGCGCTGCAGTTGCATGATGCCATAGAGCAACGCCTCGGCAGTGGGCGGGCAACCGGGGATATAGATATCCACCGGCACAATCCTGTCGCAACCGCGCACAACACTGTAGCTGTAATGATAATAGCCGCCGCCATTGGCGCAGCTGCCCATCGAAATCACGTATTTCGGTTCAGACATCTGGTCATACACTTTACGCAACGCTGGGGCCATTTTGTTGCAAAGGGTACCCGCAACAATCATCACGTCGGACTGGCGCGGAGAAGCGCGCGGCGCAGCGCCGAAACGCTCCATATCGTAACGCGGCATGTTGACGTGGATCATCTCCACCGCGCAGCACGCCAAGCCAAAGGTCATCCACCAGAGCGAACCCGTGCGCGCCCAGTTAAACAGATCCTCGGTAGAGGTGACCAGAAAACCCTTGTCGTCAATCTCGCTCGACAGGTCTTTGAAAAAATCCACGTTCGGCAAAGTGCCGGGCGCAGGCGCTCCAAATTCAGTTGTTGGTGTGATTACTCCCATTCGAGTGCTCCCACTTTCCACGCATAAATAAAGCCGATGACCAATTCGAACAGGAACAGCATCATTGTGCCCCAGCCCACCCAACCGGTTTCGCCAAGGCTAACCGCCCATGGAAACAGGAACGCAGCTTCAAGATCGAAAATGATGAACAGGATCGCGACAAGATAAAACCGCACGTCAAACTGGCTGCGTGAATCCTCAAATGCTGGAAATCCGCATTCATATTCGGTCAACTTCGCCTCGGTCGGCTGGTGCGTTCCGGTCAGCCGGGCGACGCCCATCGGCAAGAACACGAACAGGCTGGATAATCCCAATGCAATGAAAAGGAAAATCAGGATCGGGAGATATTGCGAGAGGTCTGTCACGCGCTTTGAATCCGGCTTGTTGTCATACCCTCGCGCCCTAGGCTTAGCCGCGTGGAGAGGCAAGCCAAAAGGCGCACATTACGGGCGGTTTACCGTAGATTTTCTTATTGCAAATCGTTCTTAAAAACTACGTCATGCTGCGGGGTTCAACGCCCCGACCAACAGCTTGTGTAACTTGGTATGCAGCTGGTCATTCGCGGCCAGAACCTGCGCGTCTGCAATCGATGGCGAACGGCCACGGTAATCGGTGACAAACCCGCCCGCCTCACGCACGATGAGGCAGCCTGCAGCTGTATCCCAGGCCGAAAGGCCGCTTTCCCAGAAACCATCGTAACGGCCAGCGGCCAGCCAAGCGAGATCAAGGCTTGCTGCACCAAAGCGCCGGATGCCCGCAACTTCGGGGCCGATTGCGCCAAAGATTTTGCCCCATTCGGCAAAATCGCCATGGCCTTTATAGGGCGTGCCCGTAGCAATCAGAGACTCGCTTAGCTTGCGCCGCGCCGACACATGAATGCGTTTGTGCCCCAAAAATGCGCCCTTGCCGCGCTCCGCCCAAAAGCTTTCGTCAGTGATCGGATTATAGACAAGGCCCATATACAACTCGCCCCAGCCCGAACCATCAGGCTTTGGATCTTGCACCGCGATCGAGATCGCAAAATGCGGGATGCCGTGCAGGAAGTTGCTCGTGCCGTCGAGCGGATCGACGATAAACCGCGGCTTCCCCTCGGCACCCGCAATCTCGCCGCTTTCCTCCATCAGGAAGCCCCAATCGGGCCGTGCATGTTCCAGTTCGCGAAAAATAGTGTCTTCGGCCTTTTGATCGGCTTTGCTGACGAAATCCGCTGGGCCCTTCATCGAGACTTGCAGCTGCTCAATCTCGCTAAAGTCACGGCGCAATTTGCTGCCCGCTTTGCGAGCCGCTTTTTCCATGACCGACATTAGTCCTGACAATGCTGGCATTAGTCAGCCTTCCGGACATATTCCCGTGAATAGACGTCAACAACAATGCGTGTTCCCGCCGAAATGAACGGCGGAACCATAACGCGGACGCCATTGTCGAGGATTGCAGGTTTGTAGCTAGACGACGCTGTCTGACCCTTTACAACGCCGTCTGCCTCCACGATGACTGCTTCGATTGTGTCAGGCAAAGCGACCGAGAGCGCTTCATCGTCATACATCTCCAGCGTGACCATCATGCCATCTTGAAGGAAAGCGACCGCTTCCCCCAGAAGGTCGCCAGGCAATGTCACCTGATCATAATTTTCAGTGTCCATGAACACCAGATTGTCGCCCTCGGCGTACAGAAATTGAAAATCTTTCTGGTCGAGGCGAACCTTTTCCACGCTTTCTGCCGAGCGGAAACGGATGTTGTTTTTGCGGCCATCTCGTAGATTTTTAAGCTCAACCTGCATATACGCACCGCCCTTGCCGGGTTGCGTATGCGCGGTTTTCACAACACGCCACAGCCCACCTTCATATTCAAGGATATTGCCCGGCTTGATTTCAACCGCGTTGATTTTCATGAGATAACTCGCTTAACAAATGGAAAGAGCAGAACGCAGTGGATGCGCCTTGTTTGGCGGCCTTTAACGGCGTGGACCGATTAAGGCAAGCAATGCGCTAAAGGCCTTTACCGCAGCGGCGGGTCCATCCGGATGGCTCCACACACCGCTTGATACTGCTATGAAATCAGCCCCAGCCTCGATCACGGGCCGTGCATTTTCTGGCGTAATGCCGCCGATTGCTACGCATGGGATCTCAGTCACCATCGACCATTTTTCTACGGTGTCGAGTTCCGCTGTGTGCTTGGCTTCTTTGGTCGTCGTCGGAAAGAACGCACCGAATGCTACATAGTCCGCGCCTGCCTCGGCGGCTTCCATCGCGAGATGGCGGCTATTGTGGCATGTAACGCCGATTTGCGCCTGCTTCCCCAATTCCTCGCGCGCCTCACGCGGATCGCCGTCATCCTGTCCTAAATGGACGACATCGGCATTCAGGCGCTTGGCAAGGCTGATACTGTCGTTGACGATAAAGGCTACATCATGCGCGGAGCAAACTGCTTGCAACGGCTCTGCCAAAGCAAACGCCGCGTCTTGGTCGATGTCTTTCACGCGGAATTGAAACGCAGCCACGGGACCAGCGGATAAAGCTTCCTCCAAACGCGCGGGGAAGTCTCCACCTATTTCGAGCGGCGAGATCAGATAGAGTTGGCAAGCGGGTGTTCTCATCCGCTGGCTAATAGACACAGTTCATCGCACCGCAAGGCGCAACGCGTTAGAGCCACAGAATGATAAAAAGAAATTTTACGCTAATCGTCCTGCTATCGCTGTCCGCTTGCGTCACTACTACGAGGACAGAAGCGCCTTTGGCCGATGGAAAAAACGTGCCTTTGGGTCGTAGCGCCTATGTTGACGGCCCGATCATCCGCCCGGTCAAAATAATCGAGGACAGCCGCTGCCCGATGAATGCCCGCTGTATTTGGGCAGGCACTGTGAAGATCGAAGCAATCTGGGTACGCCCCGGTGACGACCGCACTATCGAACTGGAATTGGGCAAGGTGGTACCGCTCGCCGATGGAAGCATCGAGTTGACCGACGTATCACCGCCACGCATGGCGGGCGCAGGCCACGAATTAAAGCCCGCAGATTACCGGTTCAGTTTCCGCTTTATGGGCGGACTGTAAACTGGCGATAAGTAGCTCTTTAAACCGTTAGCCCTGAGCCTATCGAAGGGTGTTCCGCAGACAGACACAATAGTTGAAACATTGGGACGTACTTCGACAGGCTCAGCACTAACGGTGTTCATCGGGGCCAATTTCTATTTTCCCTGCACTGCAATCCTAAATCACGCAACCGAAGCCGCGTGAATATCCTCAATCGCTGCACCCAAGGATGCATCAAATTCGGCGTCGGTCATCTGGTGGCGAAGGTCTTCCAACAGTGCGCGGCTGAAGCTGGCGATGATGCCTGTGTTCTTGGCAAGCTCAACACAAGCCTCAGGCCGTTTGAAACCGCCGGACAAGGCGACAACGCGCAGAACGCGGGGATGATTGACCAGCGCATCAAAATGTCCTGACGTCACTGGAAGACTTAGCTTTAGCATCACCTTTTCATTTCCCGGCATGGCGTCGAGTGCTTTGGTCAGCTCGTCTAGCAGAATTGCGTCGGCTTCTTCGCGTTCGGGGCTCTTGATATTGATTTCAGGCTCCAACATCGGGACAAGGCCGCCTGCGAGCACTTGCAAACCGATTGCGATCTGTTGCTGCACGATCGCGGCAATGCCCTCACGATTGGCCAGATTGATAACCGAACGTTCCTTGGTGCCAAACACGCCAAGCGCCTTAGATTTTGCCAGCAATGCGTCCAATTCGGGCATCGGCTTCATCATTTGCACGCCCCCAAATCCTCCAAAGCCTTCATCTTCCAAGCCTTTGTCGATTTTAATGAAGGGGACCACCCCCTTTTCGATCAAAGCTGCTGGCGTTGGCTTACCATCAACCATTCCATCCATAGTGCGTTCGAACAAGATCGCACCAATCACTTTGTCGCCGTAAAACGCGTTGGACCGGATTATCCGGCTGCGCATATCGTGGATAAGGCCGAACATTGCTTCTTCGCTATCCCATGCGTCTTCTGACACGCCATAACCTGCAAGCGCCTTTGGCGTCGATCCACCACTTTGGTCCAATGCAGCGATAAAGCCTTGTCCAGCGGCGATTTTGGCGGTCATTTCAGCAATGTTCATGGGAACTCCAGTAGAGATGCATACGTATGTCTTTTTGCGCCCTTAACGACGCACTGCGCCAACCGCAAGCGGGAGACCCAAAGAAATTATCGGATTTGGAGTGCGCTAACGCCCGGCAAGTCCTTGCCTTCCATCCATTCCAGAAAGGCACCGCCCGCTGTCGATATAAAGGTAAAATCTTGCGTGACGCCCGCATGCGCAAGCGCCGCGACGGTATCACCGCCGCCTGCGACCGACACTAAAGACCCTTCTTTGGTCAGCGCCGCTGCGGTGCGGGCAAGCTTTACTGTTGCAGCATCAAAGGGCTCCAGCTCAAACGCGCCCATCGGACCGTTCCATACCAATGTGCGGCAGTTTTTTAATACATCTGCCAATGCCTCAACCGCAGCAGGGCCGACATCCAGGATCATTTCATCGGCCGCAACTTCATGGACATTCACCGTGCGAACCGGCGGATTGGCACGGAATTCCTTCGCCACCACGACGTCATAAGGCAAATGCACGGTGCAGCCAGCAGCATCGGCGGCGTCAAGAATAGCATTCGCCGTATCGGCCAGATCATGTTCGCACAAAGATTTGCCGACATTGACACCGCGCGCGGCAAGGAACGTGTTCGCCATACCGCCCCCGATAATCAGATGATCGACCTTAGTCACAAGGTGGTTCAGAACATCCAATTTGGACGAAACCTTCGCACCGCCAACGACTGCCGCCACCGGATGTTCGGGCGCGCCAAGCGCGGCTTCCAGCGCCTTTAGCTCAGCTTCCATTGACCGACCGGCATAGCAGGGCAGCAGATGCGCCAGCCCTTCGGTCGTCACATGCGCCCGGTGCGCCGCGGAAAAGGCATCGTTGACATAGAGATCACCGTTTTCGGCAACTGCTTTGGCCATTTCGACGTCATTCCGCTCTTCGCCCGGCCAAAACCGGCTGTTTTCAAGCAACGCAATATCGCCGTCTGCCATCATCGCCACCGACTGCGCCACGACGTCACCGAAAATCTCGGGTACGAACATCACTTCGCGCCCAAGCACCTCTTGCAAAGCATCCAGCGTCATCGAGACAGACATTTCGCTGTGCTTTGCGCCGTTGGGACGACCGAAATGCGCCACCAAAAGGACTTTGGCACCCTTTGCCGAGAGTTCGAGCACGGTCGTAGCCAGCGCATGGATGCGCGTCAGATCGGTGACCCGCGCCTCCGCCATCGGGACATTCAGGTCCACGCGCACCAGAGCACGCTTGCCTTTGACGTCACCGAGATCATCGAGTGTGCGGAATGCCATGACGCCAGACCCTTCTTACAAAAGTCCGCCCATGACGCCGGCGGTGTCAACCATACGGTTGGAAAAGCCCCATTCATTGTCGTACCAGCTAAGGACGCGCACCAGCTTTCCGTCGATCACTGATGTTTCAAGACTGTCGATGGTCGAGCTGTGCGCATCATGGTTGTAATCGATGGAAACCAGTGGTTCGTCCGAATAAGCCAGCACGCCTTTCAAAGGACCGTCAGCTGCGGCTTTCAGCAGCGCGTTGACCTCTTCCTTGGTCGTATCACGCTTTGGCTGGAACGTCAGATCGACGACTGACACGTTTGGCGTTGGAACGCGGATTGCCGAACCGTCGAGCTTACCTTTTAACTCAGGCAGCACTTCGGCAACCGCACGGGCAGCACCGGTTGTGGTCGGGATCATCGACATCGCCGCAGCCCGCGAACGGCGCGGATCTTCGTGGATTTGGTCGAGGATTTTCTGATCGTTGGTGTAGGCGTGGATCGTCGTCATCAGACCGCGTTCAATGCCGATGGCGTCATTCAGAACTTTGGCAAACGGCGCCAAGCAGTTGGTGGTGCACGATGCGTTCGAGACAATCCTATGCTCTGACGTCAGTTTCTCATGATTGACGCCATAAACTACAGTTATATCGACATTCTTTCCGGGAGCCGAGATCAAAACACGCTTTGCTCCGGCGTCCAGATGTTTTTGTCCACCTTCGCGAGTGGCGAAAAATCCGGTGCATTCCAGCGCGATATCGATGCCATTGGCGCCATGCGGCAGGTTGGCCGGATCGCGCTCAGCCGTAACATGGATACGCTTTCCGTTGATAATCAGATCGTTGCCGTCCACTTCGACTGATCCTGAAAAAGCGCCGTGGACGCTATCACGCTTAAACAGCAACGCGTTCGATTTGGCATCGGCGAGGTCATTGATCGACACCAATTCAAGTCCGCAGTCGGGGCGCTCGATAATAGCGCGCGCGATATTGCGGCCAATACGTCCAAATCCGTTGATTGCAACCTTAGTAGCCATATCAATAACTCCGCTTAATTATCTAATTTAGTTTGAATTTTACCTATAATCGTTTCGACAGAAAAGCCAAAATGATCGTACAGTACATCCGCAGGTGCCGATGCACCAAAACTGTCGATGCCAATACGAATACCCCCGGGAGTATAGCGCTCCCAGCCCAGAGTTACGCCGGCTTCGATAGAAACGTGTAACAGGCCTTCAGGAAGGATGTCGGCACGGTATGCATCATCCTGCTCCTCAAACCGTTCCCAGCAGGGCATTGACACAACGTCAGCGCCTATACCTTCGCTTTCAAGGCGGTCCGCAACCGTGATTGCAAGCGCAACCTCTGAACCGGTGGCCAGCAACACAACGCGGCGTGCACCTTTGGCAGCGCGCAAGCGATAAGCGCCCTTTGCCGACATATTTTCGCTGATGCTGGTGCGCAGCTGTGGCAAGTTTTGCCGCGATAACGCCAGCAAAGCGGGCCGATCCTCTGTATCGAGCGCCAATGCCCAGCATTCTGCCGTTTCAATCGTGTCGCAAGGCCGGTAAACGTCCAGATTAGGGATCATCCGCAACGACATAACATGTTCAACCGGTTGGTGCGTTGGGCCATCCTCGCCCAATCCGATGCTATCGTGCGTCATGACGTATATCACGCGCTGCCGTTGTATCGCTGAAAGACGAATTGCGTTGCGGCAGTAATCGGAAAAGACCAAAAACGTGCCACCATAAGGGATAATTCCACCATGCAGCGCCATGCCGTTCATCGCCGCTGCCATTCCGAATTCGCGAATGCCGTAGTTGACATAACGACCAGCATAATCATTCTTTGACAGGGGCTTAGTGGACTTAGTTTGAGTAAGGTTTGAACCTGTCAAATCGGCTGAACCACCGACCATCGCCGGGATTACCGCTGTCAAAACCTCCAAAGCCATTTCCGACGCTTTGCGTGTCGCGACTTTTGCGGGATTTTCGATCAATTGCGCCAGATAGCTTTGTATAGCGTCCGATGCGTTGATCTTACCCGCCATTCTCGCCGTCAATTCGGCACCTCTAGGGTTGGCGGCAAGGCGCGTTTCCCACGCCGAATGAACGGTTCCTCCCAATTGTCCAGCGGCACGCCAAGCACCAAGGACAGCGTCGGGAACTTCGAACGCCGGATAATCCCAGCCCAATTCAGCACGCGTAGCGACAATCTCGTCTGCCCCAAGAGGCGCGCCATGGACGTTATGCGTGCCCTGCTTGTTCGGTGAACCTTTGCCAATCACCGTGTGGCAAGCAATCAGCGAAGGGCGACCATCGGCAAGCGCGGCTTCGAAAGCCCTCGAAATATCGGCAAAATCATGGCCGTCGCAGCGTTCCGTGTGCCAACCTGTGGCCCTGTAACGCGCAGGAATGTCTTCACTGGTGGATAAATCGGTAGCACCATCGATGGTAATCCGGTTGTCGTCCCACAGGACAATCAAGTTACCAAGACCTAAATGTCCTGCTAAACCAATGGCTTCGTGGTTTACACCCTCCATCAAACAGCCATCGCCGGCAACCACCCACGTACGATGATTGACCAAATCGTCGCCAAATTCGGCGTTCAAATGCCGCTCAGCTATCGCCATCCCGACCGCCATCGCAAGCCCCTGCCCCAAAGGTCCGGTGGTGGATTCCACCCCTTCAAGCTCGAAATTTTCAGGATGCCCTGCGCACGGGCTGTGAAGTTGCCGGAAATTGCGTATATCCTGAATTGTGGGACGTGCATAACCGCTAAGGTAGAGCGTTGAATACGCCAGCATCGATCCATGCCCCGCCGATAGAACGAAACGGTCGCGATCCGCCCATTTTGGCGCAGAAGCATCATATTTCAGATATTTCGTATACAGCACAGTAGCAACATCCGCCATGCCCATCGGCATTCCGGGGTGTCCGCTGTTAGCGGCTTGAACAGCGTCCATCGACAGTGCGCGTATCGCATTGGCCATAAGCTGGAGTTCGGCGGTCATGCAATAATCCTTATTGCCGCCTGTCGCTGCGGCGATTGCGCCTGATGCGGAAATGATAATTCGGCGAGTCGCCGTGCGCGTCCTTTGCGGGGCGCAAAGCGAAGCGTCAAGCCATGCAGCCTTGGTAAAGCATTGCAATTTGCCATTCCCCCCAGATTTGCTAACTATATGCAAGCGCGGGGAGCACAAACATGCCACAAGACAGAATGATGCAAGCGATTGGTCGTATCGAACGTTCACTGGCTAGGCTTGAAATGGTCAGTACAGCGAAACCTCGTGCAGAGACAGAAAATCTAAATTTTCAAAGGCGTTACGAACGGCTGCGTCATGAAACCGAGGCAGCGATCGGTGAAATAGACGCGCTTCTCAATCAAAGGAACAGTTGAAATGGCTGATGTCCGTTTGATGATCGCTGGCCGCGCATATATCGTAACCTGTAAGGATGGCGAGGAAGAGCGGCTCAATGCACTGGGGAAGTTGGTCGATACAAAAGCACGCGAAGCTGGCGATTCTGCCGGTGGGCTGAATGAAAGCAGGCAGTTGCTGTTTGCGAGCCTGTTGCTTGCAGATCAGCTGCATGATGCAATTCTGCCGCAGACGGATACCACAGTATCCGACAGTTTTGCTGGTTCAAATGCACAAAACATAGCCGATGCCATCGAAAGATTAGCAGATCGACTGGAAACCTTTGTACAAGACCTTGAGGAAAAGCTGTAAAGTCCCTATATGGACATAGGCGGAACTGCCCGGCACGACCTAGGAGAACATCCCTGAGGCGATAATTTCTTTCCATGGGAGCTGTCCCTGCCTGTGTTACATTGGAAACGATGGGACGCGGTGCATATGGCGCCCACCTGACGTAATGGCGTCAGAGGATATTCCGGGATACGACCCATGGTGGTTCCGCCACCTTTTTTGAGGGCCAGCGTGCATGTCTGAGCAAAGCAAGTCCGAGTTGCGAGCGTTTTACCGCAAGGCACGAGCGGACTTTGCAGATAGCCTTTCAGAGCGGGAACGCCAAATCGCCTTTAGTGCAACACCAGCAGTGTTATCGGATCACTTCGTCACGGGTCGAACTGTGTCAGCCTATATCCCTGTAGGTTCGGAAGCCGATCCCCGAGCATTATTGGGCATTGCGCACGCTGCGGGGTGCAAAACCGCACTTCCCTTCGTAACCAGCCGCGCATCTCCCATGCAGTTCCTAAATTGGTCTCCGGGCGATACGCTGCATGAGGGGCCATTTGGCTTGATGCAACCAAGCAGCAACGCTGAAATATGCGAACCCGACCTAGTCTTAACGCCGCTAGTTGCATTCGACCGCAATTTGATGCGCTTGGGGCAAGGTGCAGGCCATTATGATAGGGCGTTAAGCCTACTCGACAGAGCATTTGTTGTTGGTATCGCTTGGTCAGCACAAGAAGCGCCGTTATTGCCTGCAGACCCGTGGGACATTCCCCTCAACGCCGTACTTACTGAAAAAGCCTGGATAGCCCGATGAAAAATGAAAATGCCCCCGTTGAACGCCCTACAATTCGTAAGCCTGCAGGCGTTTTTATAATATTGTGCATGATCGGGGTTTTGGCTTGGGCTTTCGGTACATTTGCAGACGAACTGGGTAGTCTGCATGCCCTAATCCAAGCTGTGATTTACCTGATTGCAGGAGTCGTATGGATAGCCCCGCTAAAACCATTGTTGCGTTGGATGGAAACCGGAAAATGGCGCGAGTGACGGGACTTGA
Organism: Sphingomonadales bacterium; assembly: GCA_031416255.1. Taxonomy (GTDB): domain Bacteria; phylum Pseudomonadota; class Alphaproteobacteria; order Sphingomonadales; family Sphingomonadaceae; genus Sphingorhabdus_B. Next base: position 12,181 of record JANOTI010000220.1, read on the forward strand.
ACCCGCGACCTCCGGCGTGACAGGCCGGCGCTCTAACCAACTGAGCTACACCCGCTTGATGCGGTGAAGGCGCTCCTAGAAGGGCCTTCCCATACTGTCAACAACTGGAATCTGCATAGGTCATATTTTTCGAACTTCGCAGACAATCCATTGCAAAACTTCAATGCGAAATGACCCAGTACCGTTAACCGCAACGGATTATGTTACAATGAATTACATTTTCCGGGATATTTAATCTATTAAAATCATATACTTATAATGGTTAAAGGCAATTGTCCGCTTTAACCAAATGTTGAGGCTATTTTGCGATAAGTCTCATCATGTTGAGCCACCCATCACGATTAAGCCAATTTGCGGCGCACTGCAGTTTACTGCGGTATGCAGCCAATACTGGTTTGGCACTGTGCACATTGCTTGTATCAAGCCATGCACTTGCAGCGGGAACGTTGGCTGGCACTGACATTCAAAACATTGCGACCGCCGAATATGAAAGCGGCGGAAATACTGTCGCGATTCAGTCCAACGCGGTCATCATTAAAGTGGACGAAGTTCTTGATGTCACCGCCGTGAGCGCTGATCCAGGCGATGTAATCACAACCAGTGGGGCACAGAATGTCGTTTCGACGTTCCGCATTACCAATACAGGCAACGGCCCCGAAGCATTCAGGCTGACGCCTAATATGGTCAATGGCGGTGACGATTTTGACCCCAGCCTTTCGCAAGTGATTATCGATACAAATGGCAACGGAGTTTATGACCCCGGCGTTGATGCTGTCTATGTAGCAGGAACAAATGATCCGAATTTAGCGCCTGACCAAATTCTTACTGTCTTTGTTTTAACGAACGTTCCTGCCAATCAGGTCGATGCCGACCGTGCGCAAGTTCAACTCATTGCTGCAGCCGTCACCGGAACAGGCGTTCCGGGCTCTAGCTTTCCGGGTGCTGGCGAAGGCGGGGGAGACGCCGTTGTAGGAAACACTAGCGCCGATGCCGAAGCATCCGGCTTTCTGTTGGTCAACGCTGCTGCGGTTACTCTTGTTAAAACTGCATCAGTTTCGGATCCATTCGGCGGAACAACAACAGTTCCAGGATCTATTATAACGTACACATTGGTCGCAACGGTAAGCGGCAGTGGCTCTTTAACCAATCTGGCAATCAACGATCCGATCCCGTCAAGTTCGCTGTACGTTGTGAACAGCATCACACTCGCGGGCGCTCCTCAGACAGACGCTGTCGATGCAGATCAGGCAAATTTTAACGGCTCGCGGATAAGTGTCGTGCTTGGAAACGTTCCTGCCGGCCAAACTCGCACAGTCACTTTCCAAGTGAGGGTACAATGAACACTATAACAAAATTCTGTTTTTCCATGATTTTACTGGCAGCAAGTAGCGTGCCCGCAATGGCTGCGGCACCCGTTGAGCTATCCAGCGACGTCTTTGTTGAAAAACAAGAAAAGCGACCAGACGGTTCGTTTTCAACCGTTTTGGCGAAACCAAGCATGATCCTTCCAGGCGATCAGCTGGTATTCGTGGTGCGGTATCGCAACGCAGGCAACAAACCTGCAACAAATTTTTCGGTCACCAACCCGATCCCCGCCGCAATTGTGTTTAGCGGAACGTCGGATGGTGCCGAGGTCGTTTCAATTGATGGTGGAAGAAGCTGGGGCAAATTGTCGCAGCTGCGCGTTCCCAATGCAGACGGCACCAGCCGCACTGCGTTGATGACCGACGTCACCCATTTGAAATGGCAGATGAACCAAATGCTTCCAGCCGGTGACGCTGGCAAGCTGATCTTTCGTGGAGTCGTTAAATAACTTCGGAGCCGCGATGATTGCCGCGGAATTTCTGCAGTCAAACTAAAAGCAACAGGAGAATAAGCATGACCAGTACGCTTAAACTGCTCGTTGCCTCAGCCCTAATTCCAGCCGTGTTCATAAACGCGGTACCTGCTATGGCAGCGGGAACTACGCAAGGCACGTCAGTCCTAAACAACGTTACCGTCGATTTTCAAGTCGGTGGCGTCAACCAAACCCAGCAAAGCGCGTCGGATACCTTCGTCGTTGACCGTAAAATCCTTTTCGGAATTACGGAAAAAGCGACAACAGGCACTACTTCGGTAGCTCCGGGCCAAACAGCGCGTGTAACAACGTTTCTGTTGACCAACTCGGCGAACGACACGCTTGATTTCACTGTGACCCCTGCAAACATCGTTGGTGGTACAGCCGCACACGGCGGAACCGATGTGTTTGACGTAACGAGCCTTTTGATCTGCCTCGACGGCCCGGTCATTGATGGTGTTTGTGATGGCGCGCCTTCGGCATCGCTGACGATCGACAATCTTGCCGCAGATGGCACTGCAACAATCCTGATCCTTGGCAATATTCCGGTAACGGTAACTAATGGCCAAGTTGCAAACGTATCGGCAACGGCAACGGCGCTAAATAGCAGCGGCACTGCCATTACAGGTGCAGGTGCAGCAGCAGCGGATGCAACCGTCAACGGCGCAGGAACCGTGGAAACGATCTTTGCCGACACAGCAAAATCGGGCAATGGTGGCACCTCGGCAGCACGTGATGGCATTGACGTCGCTACGGATGATTACACCGTTCAAGCGGCTGTTCTAAGCGTGTTCAAATCGAGCCGGATCATCAGCGACGGTGTCAGCACGGCTAACTTCAAAGCGATCCCGGGTGCGATTGTTGAATATTGCATATCGGTCGCCAATGCGGCCGGTGCGGCAACAGCAAACAACATTGCGGTTCGCGACGTTGTTCCTGCTAATTTGACGTTCGCGCCTGGCACCATTTTTGTTGACGCCACTGTTACAAGCCCTGGTGCAAGCCAGACGTGTTCTGCAGGCACTGGTGTAACTGACGCCACCGACGCAGACGCTGGCCAGTACAATTCGGGTCTAACACGCGCTGAAGGCACATTGTCGAACATCGCCGCGAACAGCGCACGTGCGCTGATCTTCCGCGCAGTCATCGACTAAAGAAAGGAGGGCGATGTCGGGTCCGCCTGGCATCGCCTTTTTTCCCTATGAAACCGTTAACCAAATCCCTTATCAAATGCGCCGGAGCGTTAGCGGCAGCTATTACATTAGCTGCCCCCAGCCTTCCTGCGTCTGCGCAAGACATAATCAGCAACACCGCTCAAGCCGAGTGGGATAGCGGTGCGCAGCGCCTTTCACGGCCATCGAACACAGTTAATATCATCGTGGACCGGTCTGTTCCGCCATCGCCACCCATGCTAGAATTGTTTCATTTTACCAATGCTGTTGGTGGACAGCCAACAACGCTGCCGCAGACGATGTGTGCCAGCTCGTCAGGACCACGTCCGGTTAACTTGACTGGAGCTTTCTCAAAATATTCCACCAATCCAGCACCGATCCTACCAACGACGGCGATCCGGGCCGGTGAACCGCTGATCCTGCGGGTCACTTCAGCCGTTAATAACCTCAGTTCTAGTGCGATTGACAGTTTTGAAGCGACTATTACCACGCAAAATGGCGATAGCGAGCGCGTTACAATGACGGAAACCGCTGTAAATAGCGGTATTTTTCTTGCAGTTGTCAACACAGCGGCGGTTCCGCCTTCACCTGTGGTTGGCGATTGCGTATTGTCGGTTAGGCCCGGTGATGGCTTGAATGTCAGCCTTGATAACTCAAGCAATGGTAGCAATATCGCATCGGCCGTAGTCGATATTTTGGTCGATCCGTTCGGCCTTACGTTTGACAGCGGCGATGGCACCCCTGTTTCCGGCACACGGGTCACAATTGTTGACGCATCAACCGGCGTTCCAGCTCAGGTTTTCGGAGACGATGGCGTATCAACATTTCCAAATAGTTTGATCACCGGATCAACGGTTACCGATTCCAGCGGTACAACCTATTCGTTTGATGCGGGGTTCTATCGCTTCCCGTTCCTGCGCCCGGGTGTTTATCGCTTAGTCATCACGCCACCTGCGCCTTACACGCACCCATCGGTTGCAACCCCTGCCGAAATTGCGCTGTTAACGCGTCCAGATGGCGGTACATTCATCATTGCGCCCGGTTCATACGGCGGCACCATCACCCTGTCCAATCCTGCCCCTGTGCGCATCGACGTTCCTATGGATCGGCCCGGCGGCCAGTTGCAGATAACCAAAACAACGTCGTCGGTAACAGCGACGCCGGGTGATATTGTGCAATACCGTGTCGAAGTCCGTAATCCTGACAGGATTCGCGCCAGCGGCCCCGTAACTGTGACGGATATTCTACCAAATGCAATGCGTTTACGTATAAATTCAGTCCGTTACAATGGTGCGAGTGTTACACCAACAGTTGCAGCTGATGGTTCGCGTTTCTCTGTGACTGTGGCACCACTTTTGGGTGGACAGTCTGGATTGCTGACCTATTTGGCCGAAGTTCGCACCGATGCGCGGCCAGGTAATGCGATTAACCTTGCCTCTGCGCGCGACAATCGCGGTGCTGTCAGCGACAATGCCGATACAACAGTACGCATCGTCCGGGACGGTATCAGCGAACGCTTTACCATCATTGGCCGGATTACCGATAGCGGCTGCGACGTTGATCCGCGCAAAGCAAAAGGCATCGCCGGCGTTCGTGTGATGCTGCAAGACGGTACCTATGCCGTGACAGATCAGGACGGTCGCTATCATTTTGAAGGCGTTGTTCCTGGCCTGCATGTCGTACAGATCGACCCATCAACCTTGCCTCTTGACCAAAAGCCTATCGATTGCGCCCGCAATACGCGCAGCGCTGGCAGTGCCATCTCCCGCTTTGTCGAAGGACGTGGCGGCAGCCTGAAACGTGCCGATTTCCGCGCAGCTCAGACCGTAGCACGTGAAGATACACGCGCTAAGGCTATCGCCCTTCCCCCGGTTTTGACTGATGCGCAAGCAGCCGGTGCAGAAACCGACTGGTTTGAAAATCAAGAGCCCGGCCTTGGCTTTGTCTATCCTGCGATTGACCACAACCCGCGTTCACGTTCAACGCGCGTTGTCGTGAAGCATTTGCCGCGCCAAAAGGTTGAGTTGCTGGTCAATGGCAAACCAATCGATGTGTTGAACTTTGACGGCACTAAAAAAAGCATCAGCGGCAAAATGCGCGCAGCTGTATGGCGGGGCATCGCTTTGGACGCTGGCAACAACGTTTTGACAGCCAAAGTCACTGGCGAAGACGGCACACTTGTCGAGACCCTGACACAGACTGTTTATGTCGCAAGCGCGCCGATGAATGCGCAATTTTTGAAAGACCAATCGGTATTGCTGGCAGACGGCGTTACGCGTCCTCGCATTGCTGTACGTTTGACGGACCGCAATGGTAAGCCCATCCAGCACAGTGCCGTAGGCGACTTTACCGTTGCCGATCCCTATCGCCCTGCAGTCGAAGTTGACGCGCAGCAAGCAAACCAGCTTTCGGGCCTGGAACGCGCGCAGCCGGTATGGCGCGTCCATGGCGACAACGGCATTGCCTATATCGAACTGGAGCCGACCACGGCCTCTGGCACTGTCGCTGTATCGTTCAATTTTCAGGATGGCGAAGTCCGTCGTATACAGCGCGTCGAAACATGGCTTGATCCAGGCGACCGTCCCTGGACTGTTGTTGGCTTTGCCGCCGGTACTGTAGGTTTCAACACGCTTGATCGTGGCTTGGAAGACCTTGTTCAGGACGATGACCAGTTGAACCTTGATGGTCGCATTGCGTTGTATGCCAAAGGCCGCGTTAGCGGAAAATGGCTGATGACTTTGGCCTATGATAGCGACAAGAGCGAAGACGAAACCCGCTTTGCTGGCATCATCGATCCGCGCCGCTATTACACCGTTTACGCAGACCGCAGCGAGCAGCGTTACGACGCCGCATCGATCCGCCGGTTGTATCTAAAACTCGAACGCCCACAATTTTACGCGCTGTTCGGGGATTATGCGACCGGCATCGACGAGCCTGAACTTGCCCGTTACCAACGCAGCTATAACGGCATAAAAGCCGAATATCGCGGTGAGCAAGTGCATGCGCAGGTCTTTGCGGCTGACACACCCTATCGCTATCGCCGTGAAGAAATTCAGGGCACTGGCCTGACTGGTCCCTACGCTTTGAGCGCACGTGATATCTTGCCAAACAGCGAGCGGATCACCTTAGAAATACGCGATCGCCTGCGGTCTGACCGCATCGTCGAGCGCCGCGACCTGATTCGTCATATCGATTATGACATTGATTATCTTGCCGGAACTCTGCGTTTCCGCGAGCCTGTGCTGTCGCGGTCGTCAAGCCTCGATCCGCAATTCATCATCGCCCAATATGAAGTCGATGGTATCGGCCAACGTGTCAACAATGGTGGCGGCCGCGTGAAATGGCAGTCGCAGGATGAAAAGTTGCAAATTGCCGCAACCGCAATCCACGACGAAACAGATCGCGACAAAACCAATCTTGTCGGCGCGGATATCCGCTATCGCCCTGGAACCGGAACAGAGCTGCGCGCCGAAATCGCCGCAACAGATGGCAAAGCCCGGGCAAGCAGCGCCACAGCCGATGCAGGCACCGCTTCGGCCGTGCTGCTGGAGGCCGAGCATCATGGTTCGAAAGTTGATGTGCTTGCCTATTATCGCCGCCAATCCTCACAATTCGGTCTGGGTCAGAACAATCGTTCGGAAATCGGTACCGAGAAATTCGGCCTCGACGCTCGCTATCGATTGACAGACAAAGTGACCATTTCGGCGCTTGGCTATCAGGAAGATTACCTTGAAACGGGTGCGCGTCGTCGTGCCGGGACAACGGAAATCGAATACCGCAACGACAAATCGTCCCTGCGTGCCGGCATCATCCATGCCGACGACAGATTGGCGGATGGTTCCACTAATCGCTCCACGCTTGCGAAACTGGGCGGATCGCAGAAATTCTTTGACGGCAAGCTGGAACTTGACGCGCAAAGCGAGTTTGCAATCGGCGGAGAAGACGAAAGCATCGACTTTCCTGCACGCCACAAAATCGGTGCGCGCTATGCTGTGCGCTCCGATATCCAGTTGATCGGCAGTTACGAGATCGCCAAAGGCGAGAATATCGATGCACGCACCGCACGGTTCGGCTTTGACATTGCACCCTGGGCTGGCGGTCGCATCGTTGCCAGCGCTAACCAACAAGAAATATCCGAATTTGGGCCGCGCACTTTTGCTGCTTATGGTTTGGCACAATCCTTCAAACTGGACGAAAAATGGTCCGTTGATTTCACACTCGACGGCAACAAAACGCTCGGCGGATTTGCCCGCGCCGATGTCATCAATCCGCTGCAACCTGTCGCCTCGGGCGGGTTCCTGGGCAGCGATGGGACGTTGACGGAAGATTTCGTCGCGGTGACAGGTGGTGCGAGCTATCATGGTGAGCGTTGGAGCTGGACCGGTCGTGCCGAATGGCGTCATGGCGACACCACAAAGCGTTACGGTGTCACAACCGCGATCCTGCGCCAAATCGGCGAAGGCCGTGCAGTGGGTGGAGCCTTTAGCTGGTTCCGCGCCAAGCAAGAAGCAGGCGCCAGCACAACAACGGCGCAAGCCGAAATCAGCTGGGCGCATCGCCCTGCCGACAGCCAGTGGTCGTTCCTGAACAAAACCGAATTCCGCCACGACGCTGTGCAGAATGCCGTTGCCGGCCTGCCCGGTCCCATCGGCGGCGCTCCATTGCTGGTCAACGGCGATGTGAAATCGAACCGCGTCATCAACAGCCTTTCGGTAAACTATACACCGATCGACAATGACGATGGTGCGTTTATCGAGCGCGGCGAATACAGCTTTTTTTGGGGCACACGCTACAACACCGACCGCTTTGGCCTCGACGATGTCAAAGGCTGGAGCAACGTGGTTGGCGCTGACCTGAAATTCGACCTGTCTGACTTCGCCGATGTCGGCGCATCGGGAACAGCGCGCATCGGTACATCGGGCAAGAACATCTCTTGGTCCGGGGGGCCAACGTTGACAATCACGCCGTTCGACAATGCGAACATCACATTGGGCTATAACATGGTCGGATTTGAAGACCGTGACTTTGAAGAAAGCCGCTACACACGCAGCGGGCCGTTCCTGACCTTTAAGCTGAAATTCGACCAGCAGAGCTTGAGCGGATTTAAGTTCTAGGCGGAGTTAGCATTATCGTGCTAACTCCGTTTGTGCTGAGTAGCTGCAGAGGCCGCAGGCCGAAGTAGCGTATCGAAGTACCCGTTGCGCAACCCAAGCCCTTCGATACGGCACTTCGCTTTGCTCAGCACCTACTCAGGGCAAACGGATTTTCTGTCGATCTCGGTGAGAATCTAATCCGCAAAAAGTAGCACCGGCGTTTCGACAAATTTCTTCACCGCCTGAACAAAGTTTGCCGCATCCCATCCATCAACCACGCGGTGATCGCAGCTAATCGAAAGATTCATCAGCTTGCGAGCCTCTATGCTGTCGCCGACAAAAACGGGGCGCTCGACAATTTTGTTCGGACCGATGATCGCAACTTCGGGTCGGTTGATAACCGGCGTCGTCGCGATGCCGCCAAGCGGGCCGAGCGATGTGACCGTCAGCGTCGATCCCGATAGCTCATCACTTTTGGCGCTGCCATCCCGCGCAGCATTAGCAAGCCGCGTAATTTCATGCGCCAATTGCCAGACATTCATGTCCTGCGCGTTGTGCAATACCGGAACCATCAGCCCCGCATCGGTCTGTGTCGCCATGCCGAGATGAATTGCGCCGTGGCGCGTCACCACGCCCGCTTCGTCATCATAACGTGCGTTAATCATTGGAAATTCTGGAATTGCTTTGCAAATCGCGACAATCAAAAACGGCAACATCGTCAGTTTTGGCCGAGTGCCGCGGTTGTTGTTCAGATCAGCGCGCATAGCCTCCATTGCGGTGACATCGAATTCCTCAACATAGCTGAAATGCGGGATATTGCGTTTGGACGCAGCCATGTTTTCAGCAATGCGGCGGCGCATGCCGATGACTTTGACGGCTTCGTCTTCGCGTTTTGCGGTGGCGTTAGGAGGACGATAGCCCTGCCCTACGCTGTAGCTCAGATAGGCGTCGAGGTCGGCATGGCGAACATGGCCGCCGGATGTTTTCACAGATGAGAGCTCAACGCCGAGCGATTTGGCGCGAGCACGGACGGCTGGGGATGCGGTGACTGCGCTACTTACCGCCAACACATTTTTAGCATACTCCGTTGGTGCTGAGCTTGTCGAGCCGGAGGCCACCGAAGGTGAACCACCGCTTTCCTTTTCAACCCGTCCTTCGACAGGCTCAGGACTAACGGATTTGGCGACTAATTCAGTTTTTGATGCAGGTGCTTGTTCTACCTTGGGCGGCGGCGCTTCCTCACCACCCTCAACCTCTATCTCAACCAGCATAGAGCCAATCGCAATCACATCGCCCGCTTCACCCGCAACCGCCGTCACCACGCCCGAGACCGGACTTTCCATTTCAACCGTCGCTTTATCGGTCATCATGTCGGCAATCGGCTGATCTTCCTCGATCCGGTCGCCGACTTTCACATGCCATGCAACAATCTCGGCCTCGGCTATGCCTTCGCCAATATCGGGGAGTTTGAAGGTAAATGTGCTCACAAGGTCAGTCCTTCATAATTTTTTCGATAGCGCGCGCGATGCGCACTGGACCGGGAAAATAGGCCCATTCAAGGCTATGCGGATAGGGTGTGTCAAAGCCTGTTACGCGTGCAACGGGCGCCTCCAGATGATAGAAGCAGCGTTCCTGCACCAACGCCGCCAACTCCGCACCAAAGCCGCTGGTCCGCGTTGCTTCATGCACGACCATGCAGCGTCCAGTCTTTGTTACCGAGGCCACAATCGCGTCGATGTCGAGCGGCATAAGTGTTCGTAAATCAACGATTTCTGCATCGATGCCGAGTTCCTCAACAACCGCTTTCACCACATGCACCATTGTGCCGTAAACGAGGACCGTAAGCTCTTGGCCTTCGCGGACGGTCGCGGCTTTACCCAATTCTATGCGGTAATAATCGGCCGGAACATCGCTGCCTACATGCTTTGACCAAGGCTCAACTGGGCGGTCATAATAGCCAGTGAATGGACCATTATAGATGCGTTTTGGCTCAAAAAAGATCACCGGATCATTGTCTTCAATCGCCGCGATCAGCAGCCCCTTGGCATCATAAGGATTTGACGGAATTACCGTTTTAATCCCGCAAATATGCGTGAACAGGCTTTCGGGTGATTGGCTGTGCGTTTGCCCACCAAAGATCCCTCCGCCAAAGGGCGACCGCACCGTCATCGGGCAAATATAATCATTCGCCGAGCGATACCGCATCCGTGCCGCTTCGCTGACCAGCTGGTCAAGGCCAGGGTAGATATAATCGGCAAACTGGATTTCGGGAACTGGCCTCAACCCGTAAGCCGCCATGCCGACTCCGGCGCCGATAATGCCGCATTCGCTGATCGGCGTATCGAACACACGCGTGTTGCCGTGCTTTGCTTGCAAGCCCGCCGTGGCGCGGAATACGCCGCCGAAATAGCCGATATCTTCGCCCATCAAGACAACATCAGGGTCGCGTGACAGCATGACGTCAAGCGCGCTGTTGATCGCTTCGATCATATTCATGCGTTTGGGTTTCGCCACTGGTTCAGACATCAGCTCGGCTCCCATTCGGTGCCGAATTTGGCTTCTTGCTCTTCATGCAATTCTGCTGCTTGTTCCCTCAAATGCCATGGCATTTCTTCAAACACATCTTCGAACATCGTGTCGAACGGCTGG
>JANOTI010000221.1:0-14342 GCA_031416255.1 Sphingomonadales bacterium
GAAGTGATGACCGGCTGGGGCCGCACCGGCACCTTGCTTGCATGCGAGCAGGCAGGCGTGGTGCCAGATATTCTGTGCTTGTCCAAAGGGCTTACCGGTGGCGCATTACCTTTGGCTGTGACAATGGCGACGCCTGCGATATTTGACGCCCATTATTCAAATGACCGCTCAAAGCTGTTCTTTCATTCCTCCAGCTACACCGCGAATCCCATTGCCTGCGCTGCGGCCAATGCCAATCTTGCAATCTGGCGGGAGGAGCCGGTCCTTGAACGCATAGCGGCGGTGGCTGTGCGCCAAAGGACTGCGCTTGCAACAATCAGCAGCCTGTCCGGAATAGCAGATGTACGGCAACTCGGCACAATTACGGCTATTGATCTGCATGTTTCAGAAACCGGCTATCTTTCAGAGATTGGCCCTCGTCTGCTGAGCTTTTTTACAGACCGAAACCTGTTGCTGCGCCCTTTAGGCAACACGGTTTACGTCATGCCGCCTTATTGCATCGATGATACAGATTTAGCGGCACTTTATGATGCAATTGCGGAATGGTGTGGTCGCCACGTTTAATGCGGTACTCTGCCGTTCGCGCTGACTTTAGCGGAAAGCGGAAAGCATCGTCGTGACTTCGCTTTACGCAGGAACAGCTTAGGTCGCACAAATGGCGTGTCTGGGGCCACATGCGCCGTTTAACAAATCACAGTGTCGTAACCGATCCCGTGCTGGGCACAAGTGAAGCAAGCTGTTGAAACGTGGCACCCGTGCGCGTTGCTATGGCGCAAGCGATGGGTCCACCATGCGTAACGATGACGATGCAGTCCGCTTTTGGGAGCGTGTCCATCGCCTTCTGGACACGCATCATTAGCTCTGCTGTCGTTTCACCGCCGCCGGGGCGAAAGCGATCTGGCGCGTCGATCATACCGTCCATCGCATTGCCCGTTGCGCGGTAGATCGCGTTCCAAGTCGTGCCTTCCCACGCCCCAAAATAGCGCTCACGCCATAGCGATTCAGCGGTGCTGACTAGGCCAAGGCGATCAGCAAGCAGAGTGGCAATGGCGCGTGTGCGCACCATGTCGCTGTGGATGATGATGTCGGGTTTGAGTGCGACGAGTTGATCGACCAACGGCGCCACCATTTTTTGGCCTTCGCGCGATAGGCCGGGGTCACTTTGCCCGTAACAGCGTTTTTGCCACGCCTTTGCAACGGGCGGATGGCGGACAAGATGAAGCATCATCGCAAGGCGGCGGTTGCGGCGAGCAGAATCAATATCTGGCCCAGATAGACGCCAAAACCGAGACAGTCTCCGGTCACGCCGCCCAAATGGAGCATGAGGTGGCGGCGGAACCAGAGCGTAAAGATTAGGGCCGCTGCGCACGCAGCGAGCACGGGCAGAGGCAGCATTACCCCAAGCGGAATCATAAAAGGTAACGTCAGCAGGCTTGACGCTAACCATTGCAGAACGCCAACCTGTGCGCCGATATCCTTGGCAAGGCCGCCTGTTTGAACAAGCGGGGGGATTATGGCCATCAGGCACACCGCGAGATAGCGACCAAAACCGGCAGAAGCGATAACTGCTGGCAAAACAAGAGCCTCGGGCAAAGCAATGAGCAGAGCGGCACGCAAAGTGACGGCCAAGCCCATGCCCAGCGTGCCGTAACTGCCAATGCGGCTGTCCTTCATAATCTCGTGGATCCGCTGCGGCGTCATCCCGCCGCCAAAGCCATCGCAGAAATCGGCGACGGCATCTTCGTGGAAGGCACCGGTTAAGCGCGCTTCGGCAATGAGGGCGAGGATAACAGCAATGAAACGCGGCCAGATGTGATCGGCAGCGATCAGCGTAGCGGCGGTGATCGCGCCGACCAAAGCACCAACAACAGGAAACCAGATTACCGCTTTCGCAAGGCCCGTTCTTGCCGTCTCAGCAGAAATCGCATTAAGGCCCGGAACGGGAATGCGCGTGAGGAATTGTAGCGCGAGCAAAGGCGGTATCCACCAGTTCATGCCATGATCTCGGCAAGCGTCGCTACGCCTGTTAGCAACGCTGCGGCGGCATCAAGCAGGGGAAGGGCGGTGAGCGCACCGGTGCCTTCGCCCAGGCGCATGTCCCATTCCAGCATGGGTTCAAGCCCCAATGCTGCCAGCGCTGCCCGGTGACCGGGTTCGGCGGACAGATGCGCTGCAATCATTTGGCCAGCGGTGCCCGGGGCCAATCGCTCTGCAATCAACGCAGCAGCCGTGGCAACATAACCATCGAGTAAGATCGTCACGCCAGCTCGGGCGGCGGCGGCATAATAGCCTGCCATCGCCGCAATTTCGAACCCGCACAAAGCGGCAATCGCGGCTTTGGGATTGGTATCGAATACAGGGCGTTCCCGCTTTACCGCGCCTTCAACAATGCCCTGTTTGCGCGCGCGCATCACATCATCCGCACCTGCACCTTTGCCCGTTGCAGTGGTGGCATGGGTGTCAGCCAGCAGCATCGTCAAGCAAGCGGCGGGGGTGGTGTTGCCGATTCCCATTTCCCCAGCGAGCAGCAAAACATATCCATCCGAAACGGCCGCGCGCGCTGCATCGGCTCCGACATTCCATGCCGCATCAAATTGCGCTTCGGTCATTGCCGGGCCATGCGCCAGATTTTGGGTGCCGCTTGCAATCCGTTGATTACTCACAAAGGGGGGAAGCGGAGTCGTCAGGGGCGTGATACTGCCCACATCCATCAAGCGCAGATCACAATTGGCGGCGCGGGCCAACGCATTGCTGCTCGCCCGTTCGCTTGCAATCGTTGCCATCATTGCGGTGGTTACAACGGAGGGCCAGGCTGAAACGCCACTTTCTACAACACCGTGATCGGCTGCGAACAGGATGATACAGCGCGGGTGGGTTTTCGGGTTCAGGCTTTGCTGTGTGACCGCAAGCCGCGCTGCAATCCGCTCCAAGCGGCCAAGGCTACCCTGCGGTTTGGCCAGCGCATCAAGATAAGCCTGGGCGATTTTGAGCGAGAGTGTCATCTCGTAAACCGTGTTTGTACAGGGTCAATCCGCGCTTGCCAGCCTGTACGTTCCAACTCTGGTACATCATGGGCTTCTTGCGGATATCCAAGGCACAGATAGCCGATGAATATCCAATCCGAAGGTACATCCAGCAGCGTGGCAATCGCCGCAGGATCAAGGATCGACACCCACCCCAGACCTACACCGCGTGCACGCGCAGCCAGCCAGAGCGTATGGATCGCCAGCACCGTCGAATAGGCCAAGGTTTCAGGCATCGTCTGGCGGCCTAGGCCTTGGCCTGCCGCTGGATCAGGATCGCAAAACACAGCGATATGTTCGGGGGCTTCGTGCAACCCGTGAAGTTTCAGTGCATCATAAGCGGCACGCGCTTCATCCCGGTAAAGCGCCGCCGCGTGGGCGTTTTCACCCTCGACATGCGCGGCTATAGCTGTGCGCCGATCGGGGGAGGAAACCTGCACAAACCGCCATGGCTGGCTGTTCCCCACAGATGGTGCAAGACAAGCGCGGTCCAGCAAATCGTCGAGCAGCCCCGCATTTAGTGGACGGCTATCAAAACGCCGCACGTCCCGCCGCCAGATGAGGAGATCATCCAGCTGTTCGAGGAAGTCTGAAGTGAAATCAGGAGCCGTCATGCGGCCTCCTGCGCAATTGCAAGCAACCGGTCAACAGCGATGACTTTATCCAGTTCGGTGGCCAGTTCATCCAACGCGGCGTCAACCGCGACGTCATGGTCGATGCCATTCGAGGCGCCGCCCAGCCAATTCGCTCGCTGTGCTGCGTGGCGAAATAATCCGTGAATATAGCAGCCTGCAATGCGTCCATCGGCACTCAGCGCGCCTTCGCTACGTCCATCAGCCATCCGTAGCATCGGTGTCACATCGCCATGTGTGGTGCCGACATGAATTTCATAGCCGGTAAAGGGTGCGCCGCCTGCAATGCTGGTGCCGCTTACATTGCGCAACGTCTTGTCCGCGCCCAGCACTGTATCCACTGGCAAAAGCCCAAGGCCTTGGACGGCTTCGGCTGGCCCCTCAACGCCTTGTGGATCAGCAATGCTGCGGCCCAGCATCTGATAGCCGCCACAAATACCTAGCACCCGCCCTCCGCGCCGGACATGCGCGGCAATGTCAATATCCCAGCCTTGGTGTCGCAGGAATGCAAGGTCAGCAATCGTCGCCTTAGTGCCGGGAATGATAATGAGCGAAGCTGTCGCAGGAACCGCTGTGCCGGGCGGCACCATCGTCAGGCGCACACCGGGTTCCGCCGCTAACGGATCAAAATCATCAAAATTGGCGATGCGCGATAGCATGAGGACAGCGATTTCGGTGGTACCGTCACCGCACTCTCCCGCTGTTTGCAACGCCACAGCGTCCTCGGCAGGCAAGCGGCGAGCCGCCGCAATCCAGGGGATCACGCCAAAGCCTTCCCATCCTGTTCGCGCCTCAATCGCTGTATAGCCATCCTCAAACAGCGCCACGTCGCCGCGAAACTTGTTGATGAGAAACCCCCGGATCATTGCGGCATCGGCGGGGTCAATAACCGCCTGAGTGCCAACGATGGAGGCGATTACTCCCCCGCGATCAATATCGCCGACCAGTACCACAGGCACATTGGCGGCACGGGCAAAGCCCATATTGGCGATGTCTTTGGCGCGCAGGTTAATCTCCGCCGGGCTGCCGGCCCCTTCGACAATCAGTATGTCGCATTGTGCGCGCAACCGGTGATAAGAACCGAGAACCGCATCCAGCAGCGCGCCTTTTTGCTCCCGGAAATAGCCGCTGCCGGTTTCACCGACGACTTTCCCATGGACCACTATCTGCGAGGTCCGATCCGACTGTGGCTTAAGCAGCACCGGGTTCATATCGACATGCAGCGGCGCACGGCAGGCGATAGCTTGCAGCGCTTGCGCTCTGCCAATCTCTCCGCCCTCGGGAGTGACAGCAGCATTGTTTGACATATTCTGTGGCTTGAACGGCAGCACTTTCATGCCCCGATTGGTGAGCAAACGGCATAGCCCCGCGACCAGCACCGACTTACCGACATCAGAGCCTGTACCTTGCACCATTATAGCAGCCATATAAGCACTCCTGTGGCAATCCAGAGAGCCAAGCAAGCACGGCGATAGATTGATAATGCTTTGCGTAAGTCAGGTGCAGCAGGACGTACGCCGTCACCCAAATCGGCGCGCGCAATCCATTCCCCATCATAAGCTGCACCGCCGCCAAGCTGCACGCCCAAAGCCCCTGCCATAGCAGCTTCAGGCCAGCCGGAGTTGGGCGACACATGCTTGCGCGCATCGCGCCACATTATCCGCCAACCGCGCATTGCAGAAAGGCAGATCAACGCGCCTGCAATTCTTGCCGGAACCCAATTCATCACATCGTCCGTCCGCGCGCTAGCCCAGCCGAAATGACGATGGCGATCATCCAGATGGCCGATCATGCTGTCGGCGGTGCTTATACATTTGAATGCAATCAGTCCGGGCAGGCCAAGCAGCAAGAACCAGAAAGCAGGCGCAACCACGCCATCGCAAAAACTTTCCGCTAGTGTCTCTGTAGCCGCCGCTGCAATGCTTGAACTGTCTAGCGCAGCGGTATCGCGCCCGACAATCATTGAAACAGCCATACGTGCTGCGTCCGTATCGCCTGCGACCAAAGGCCGTGCCACCGCAGCGACATGGTCGTGCAAACTGCGCTGGGCAAGCCCCGCGGTGGCAATCAGAATGACGGCGATTGTTCCGCCCCAGCCCGTTGCGACGTGCTCAATCGCAAAGCCAACTCCGCTGCCCAACACGATGAGGATCAGCGCTACACTGATGCCCATCCATCGCCGATGATTGCCTTTGTTCCAACACGTATCAAGCGCTGCAATTATCCGACCAATCATGCTGACCGGGTGAACCAGCCACGCGGGATAGCCGAGCACAGCCTCGGCGATCAGCACCGCTAGTAACAAGGCTGGTTGGTCAAGCGTCATGCCGCAGAGGCAATTTCGGCGCGGCTGACGGGCGTGATAATCGGCGCGCCTGTGCTATCCTTACCGATGTGTACCGATACCCCAAAGGCTTGCGCAAGCTGATCGTGAGTGAGAACCTCTTCGCATGAACCCGCAGATTGAATACGGCCTTGTTTCATGATGATGACGTGATCGGCAATGCGTGCGGCCTGAGTTAAATCATGGAGCACCAGCACCACTCCAGCACCGCTCTGCGCCACGTCTTTCAGGCAGGCTATAGCGTCTATCTGATGTGCAGGATCGAGGTTGGCGAGCGGCTCATCCGCGAGCACCCAATCGGGTTCTCCCGCCAGCACCCGCGCAAGAAGTACCCGCGCTTGCTCCCCACCAGACAGGCGAAGCGCTTTGCGGTCGGCAAACTGGGCGCAATCGGTTTGTGCCATGGCTTTGGCAATTGCGGCAGTATCGTCCGCACTTTCGCCACCCCATTTGCGCCACTGCCCTTGATGCGGAAGCCGTCCGAGTGCAACCAGCGCGCGCACATTGATTTCCCAATGAATATCCGCCTGTTGCGGCAACAACCCGATGCGACGCGCCCGAATAGGTGCAGGGATGCTGGACAGCCGTTGATCCCCCAGCATCACTGTCCCGCTATCCGCTGTTCGCAGGCTGGCAAGGCAGGAGAGCAAAGTGCTTTTCCCCGCACCATTCGCGCCCAGAATGACGGTGACTTTCCCTTTTTGCAGATGTCCGCTGATATTTTGCAGGACGGGACGGCCGCGCAAGTTTAGCGACAATGCGTTAAAGCGAATATCCATCACGCAATCTCCCGCCGCATTTTAAAGAGCAGAAACATAAAGAATGGCGCGCCAAGTACGGCCATCGCAATGCCAAGACGCAGCTCGGAAGCGCTGGGTAAAATCCGCACGAAACAATCCGCGAGCACCACAAGTAATGCGCCTGCCAAAGCAGACGGCACCATCAACGCAGACGGTTGATGCCCGACGAGCGGTCTTACAAGATGCGGCACCACCAACCCGACAAAGCCGATAATACCCGCCACCGCGACTGATGTTCCAACGCAAAGTCCAACGCCGACAACGATAAACCACTGCAACCGTGTCATGTTGACACCCAGCGACCGGGCCGTGGATTCGCCCAGTGTCAGTGCGTCAAGATTACGCCCCGCCGCCAGCAAAAGCACGATACCTATAGCCATCAACGGCAGTGCCAGTTTCACGTCGTCCCAACTGCGATCCATCAACGCCCCCATCAACCATGTCACGATTTCTGATGCGGCAAAGGGCGTGGGGGCCAGGCTGATAAGCAGACTGGTGAGCGATCCGGTCAGGCTCGACAGGATGATCCCTGCAAGGGTAAAAAGGATGAGGCTGCCAGATCGTCCGGATAGCATTGCCAACGCGGTCATGCCCAAGCCTGCTCCAATCAACGCGAATACCGGCAGCAGAAAGGCCGACACTGCATACCCGAAATAGAGCGATGTTACCGCCCCCAAAGCTGCGCTGGATGAAATGCCGAAAAGGCCAGGATCAGCAAGCGGGTTGCGCAAATAGCCCTGCATCGCGGCCCCCGAAATGCCTAAGGCAGCCCCAACCAGTGCGCCGATGCACGCCCGGGGAAGGCGCAGTTCCAGCACGATCATGGAACGCAAATCGCCTGATAACCACTCCGCAAAAGGAATCCACGTGCGCCCCGCCATCAGTGATGCCATCATCACGATCAGTAACGCTGTCCCCAATCCGACATTGAGTATTCCAAAATGGCGTTTCACGGTTTTGCCTCCAAGGATCGGCGGACTTCGACCAGCCGTGCTACCGATTTCATGATGACTGGACCGCCGCAGTGCAGAAGGCTTGATGGGTAATGCGCCACCCGGATGCGCGCACCGGCTTTGCGCAGCACAGGATGCGAAAGCATCCGGTTTGCATCACCATTGCCCGCGCCCATATTGGCCTGTCCCGCTAGCAAGATCGTTGGCGGATCGGATAGCAGTCCTTCTAACGAGAGAATGTCCCATTGTTTAAGGCCCAAGCTGCTGCTGAGGTTGCGAAATCCGGTTCGGGTTAGTAACTCATCGGCCAGCGTACCTTTGCCCGGTACCAAGCCGCTGCCTTGCCAGATTAGAGCAGAGACAGGCGGAGCATCGGTATCTGCAGCCGCCATTGCTGTGTCGATCCGGGTGTTGAGTGATACGCCCGATTGCTGCCGGCCTATGCGCTTGGCAATAGCGCTGATCTGCTCTTTACTCTCGTCCACGGTTTCGGGAACAGCCACCTGCATCAAGGATATGCCTAGCCGCTTTAGTGCAGCAATCGTTTGAATCGAGACATGCGGACCGGCAATGACCAGATCTGGCTCAGCGGCGATAACGTCTTCGGCGGCGCCTGAAACAGCGGGAAATTGCATCGCCCATGCCATCGGTACCGATGTGGCACGCGGGTCATGCGAATAATGGCTGATCGCGGCAATCTGTTCCGGTTGTGCGATTTCCATCAATATTGTGTCAACGCACGGGTTCATCGAAACGATGCGCACAGGCTTTGCACTCGGCGCAGGCGGAGCGGGCCTTTGCGGAGCGCATCCCGAAAGCAACAACAGCGCTAGGCTAATTTGGCGGATCAATATTCGACGCCCTTTTGCGCTTTAAATCCAGCTTTGAAGGGATGCTTCACTTCGCCGAATTCGGTCACAAGGTCGGCAATCTCGATGAGTTCAGGCTTCGCATTACGGCCAGTAATGCAGATATGTTTTTCCATCGGCCGGTCTTTAAGAAACGCCACAATCTCTGCAATCGGCAGCGTATCATCGCGCAATACGATGTTAAGCTCATCCAGTATTATAAAGTCATAAGCGGGATCAAGGATCAGTTCCTTTGATCGTTCCCACGCGGCCCGGGCGGCCTGAATATCACGCGCCCGGTCTTGTGTGTCCCAGGTAAAGCCTGTTCCCATAACCTCAAAGGTCAGCATGTCGGGGTTGGCGGCAAAGAATGCCTTTTCCCCGGTATCCCAACTGCCTTTCACATATTGCAATATGCCAACCTTCATGCCCCAGCCGATGCTGCGGATCGCCATGCCAAAGGCGGACGAAGATTTTCCTTTGCCGTTGCCGGTATGGACGATCAACAGCCCGCGCTCGATAGTTTTGCGCGCCTGAATTTTATCGCGTGCGACCTTCAAACGCTTCATCCGTTCATTGTGGCGGATGTGGTCGGGGGTGTCGTCGGTCATACAGGTTTCCAGTTTTTAAGAGCAGCAGCCAAACGGATAAAGTCAGCATCGGTGCCGAGCATACCAATGCGTAGCCAGTCCGGTCTATCCGCAAAAGGCCGCAACAATATGCCCGCCTTGGCGAGGTGATTGAATAAAGAAGGAGCTGCTGGATGGCTGGCAAGCTGAAATAACGGGGTGCCGCCGATAATCGCCAGTCCGTGACCGGTTAGTAACGCTATAAGCTCAGCCGTGGCTGCGATTAAGCGGCTACGCTGGCTCTTTTGCCATGCATTATCCCTATAGGCTTTAGTGCCAATTGCGATTGCCGGTCCAGATATTGGCCAGTCTCCGAGCAGTGTCCGGAGCTGTTTGGCAAGCGGCCTGTCAGCAATGACGAAACCCAGACGCACGCCGGCTAGACCAAAGAATTTGCCAAATGAACGCAGGACGATTGCGCCGTTGCGGTGCGGTAAAAGGCTGTGTTCGGGCAAAGCGTCAGCAAAGGCTTCGTCCACGATGCGTAGCGCGCGCAAGCGTTGGAGCTGCGTCTTTTCGATGACGGCGCCATCTGGGTTGTTCGGATTTGCGCATACCAAAAGCTCCGCACCCCGCGCCTTAGCAAACGATACAGTTTTGGCATCGGGCCAAGCCGATTGGTATCCACCATAGGTTGGCCCGACAATGCCGACACGCTGTGCGGGGAGTAATTGCGCCAGCAAACGGATCGCAAGATCCGTACCCGGAACCGCAACGATTTGGTCGGGATTGACGCCGCCAAACGCGCTCGCAGCGGCGGCTTCAAGCTCCGCCAAATCTTCATCGGACGGCAGGCGCTGCCAAGCTTCATAATTTATGTCTCCGACCGGATACGCCCAGGGGCTGATCCCGGTCGAAAGATCAAGCCAAGGCTGCGGCGCCATGGGATAGCGCGCAGCCGCCACAGATATGCGCCCGCCGTGATGGAGAAGCGGATCGACAGTGGCGGCTGCGTTCATTGTCAGAAGCTCAAACGAACGCCCGCATACGCGGCCCGGCGCGGGGTTCCGTAGCGAAAGATGGTTTCATATTCTTCATCGAACAGATTTTCGACGCGGCCATAAAGCGAGACAGTGTTTGTAATGGGATAGCTCGCACGCAGATCAACAAGCACATAGCCATCCAGGCGGCGGGTGTTTGACGCATTGTCAAAACTATCACCGATAACGGTGGCTGAGACACCGGTTTCAAGACCAAAGGCCCAAACATAGTCGATGGCGGCGTTTACGCTCTGGCTTGGACGCCGCGCCAATTTAAGGCCGTTGGCGCGGTTTTCCGCATCAATCCAGCTGTAGTTTGCGTGCACAGTGAGTGCCTCGACCGGTTTTAATTTCAGGCCGAACTCCAAACCTTGCGCGCGGGTACGCGCAACATTGTCATAGGTGCCAAAGGGCCGGTTGGTGCAAATGCCAACCTGTGGACCGCAGCCGATAAACACGATCTGGTTCGATGTATCCCGTTGGAACCATGTCGCGCCGACTTCAATCGCACCCGCCAGCAGCTTTTGCGTGACGCCGGCATCCCAACCCTTTGACGTTTCAGGTTTAAGCGTCGTGTTGCCGAAATCGCTGAACAATTGAAACAAGGACGGCGTTTTGAAGCCTTCACCATAGCTTGCGCGGATGGTCGTGTTGCCGTCATTCGGGCTGTAAACCCCGTTTGCCGCCAAGGTGGCTTTTCCGCCAAACGTGTCATGATCGTCATAGCGTGCGCCAGCGGTTACTGTCAGCCCCGTGACCGGAGATGCGCTGAACTGGCCATAAAAACTATCAATCTGCGCGTCGGCGCGTGCAATCGGCCCACCATAGCTTGAAGTGCGGAAGGATGACTTTTCGCTTTCGGCGCCAAAGGTCAGGCCATAGCCATCGGCAATGTCAAAATTGCCTTGGTATTCCAGCCGCTCATTCTTGCCCTTGGCGTCGAAGGTCTGAAACGGTGTTGCGCCGCTTAGATCAAGGTTTTCGCGCGCAGTATCGGTATAGGCATAGGCAAAACGGTTGCGGAACCGCCCATCAAGCAACGCGATATTCAGGCCGGCATAGCCAACCAGTTCCTCGGTCTGTGTCGTTTCAAGTGAGTCCGCAGGAAGAAATACAGCATCAAAGCCAGCCGTCCCGTTGGAATACCAGCTGCGCAGATCAACTGAAATGGCATCGGACAGCGCAATGTTGAATTTTGCGTTCGCACCGTAATTTTCATAGCCATCGCGTTCGGTGGCACCGCGCAATTCGTTGTACGTCGAAAAACTGTCCGAGCGGAGATAACCCGCCCCCACGCTTGCCGAAACCGGACCAAATTTGCCGGACACATTGCCGACGACTTGGCCGGTATCGCGCCAGCCATATTCGGCATTGGCGTTAAATGTCAGGTCTTCGGTCGGTTCGCGGGTGATGATGTTGACGACGCCGCCAATTGCTTGGCTGCCCCACAAAACGGATTGCGATCCGCGCACAACTTCGATCCGGCTGATATTGCCGGTTAGCAAGTTCCCAAAATTGAACCCGCTTCCAGGCGACGAAGGATCGTTGATCTTTACGCCATCGATCAGGGCAACCGTTTGATCGCTGTCAGCACCCCGGATGTTGACGGACGTTGATGTGCCAATCCCGCCATTGCGGGTAAAGGTTACGCCCGGAACTGTGCGGAGCAAATCAACAACGGCAACCGCCTGCCGGGTCTTGATATCTTCTGCGGTAATAATGGTGACGGATTGGCCGACTTGCGACAACGGAGTTTCGCTGCGGCTCGCAGTGACAATGATGCTGTCGTTATCGCTATCTTCGGCATAAGCGATCGCGGGCGACAATATTGTTGCAGAGAGAAGGAAAGTTTTGAAAAAATACACAGAGGTAACCCCTTAATTGATCAACATCAAAAAAGGCCGAGAAGCGCCAGAACGGCACTGTAACGCGCAAGTGTATAGGAGCCACTCACACGCGCACGACCCAAAGCAAGCCGTCACGCGAGGAAATCCTCGATCATCTCTCGGCACACCCCGTCCGAACGATAGAACGACCGCGACGGGCAGGTCTCCTGGCTCTCGGGTCATCATATCTGCCCGCCTTCCCAGATATTTCTATCCAGTGGCATATGGGGCAAATACTCGCCGATCACAGTTGCGGGGGCAGCGCCGGATCATGAACAATCCACTTCCGGCTTCCCTTTTCATCCCATCTCTGGGAACCTGTCGCAACGCGGCTATGCTGCGCTGCAAAAGAAAAGGCAAGGATGAAGGTGAAAACAGAGCAAATCACGTTAGTGCTTGGCGGCGCAAGATCAGGGAAAAGCAGTTTTGCACAATCGCTTGCAGAGGCGCTTCCCGAGGCTGAAACACGCGATCTGATCTATATCGCGACAGCGGAGGCATTCGATGCCGAGATGACCGACCGGATTGCCCGCCACCGCTGCGATCGCGGAGCGCGTTGGCGTACCGTGGAATGTCCGCTGGATTTGGCCGACGCGATTGCGGCGCATCAGGAGGCCGGGACAACAATCCTTGTTGACTGCCTGACGCTTTGGTTGAGCAACCTGATGCTGGGCGAACATGATATTGCCACCGCTATAGCCGAGCTTGTGGCGCGCTTAAAAAAATCCTCTGCTAAGGTGATTTTGGTCAGCAACGAAGTGGGACAGGGAATTGTCCCCGACAACGCACTGGCGCGCCGGTTTCGGGATGAGGCGGGTTGGCTCAATCAGGCAATTGCCCGGGCGGCGGACGATGTGTGGTTTGTAACCGCAGGAATTCCGCAGCTGCTTAGGGGCGCTTCACAGCATTATGCTGAGAAATGAAAATCCCGGCTCCGGCGTAGCGCCGAAACCAGGAGTTCCTATTTTACGTATCAAGTTAGAGATCAGCCGGCATTGCTGGGCAATTCGGCTATCGCGGTACCAAAAGCCGACATTTCGCCACGATGCGTCGTCGCCTGCTGTTGAATTTCAACATATTTTTTGCCGTTTTCTTCAAACTTGCGGATTACTGTGCCATCGATGAAGATGACGTCTCCATCAGGATTATGACGGCGGATCTGGCATTTGTTTTTATGTAAAAAGCCGTCATCGCCAATCCAGTTTGTGATGTGATGCGTCAACCAGCTGTTGCGCTCTGGGCCATAGTCATAGGCGCCAGGGGCGCCTACTTCTAAAGCAAACTCTTCATCCCAATGAACTCTCTCTGGGCAATCGGGGACGTTAAAGCGGTTTTTGATGCCGAGGCCGGGATGCGCCTGTTGCATTTTCCAAGCCAGTTTGTTGGCGCGGATATACAGTCCACCCCAGCCTTGTGCGTAACAAATAAAGCCGGTGACCGTCATTGGCCCTTTCATCATACGCGGCAATTCGTCGCCGACATTGACGTCTTCCCAATAGCGGGGATTGCTGCCGCGAATTTCTTCGTTTGCATAAAGCTTGCCCCACTCGGCGAGGTCTTCGTCCGACAATTGCTCTACGCGGCCACGGGCTTCGGTGTATTTTGTGCCCTGTTCGCGCGCGATATCGCGGTCGGTGCGGAACACCCAGCTTTCGGCCTCACAAACTAGATCGTTGTTCTGGTTGTAGAAATCGACATGATAGATCTGCTGAAAGCTGCGGCCCGCAAATTTGGTCTGATGCTCGACCAAGTCTTTAAGATACGCAGCGGTGCGGATCGTATCGTTGCGCATAACAGGCTTGTGCCAGGTCCAATCGGCCCCCGCCCACATAGCATGAACGCCCGAAAGGCCTCCGCAATAGCCGGAGATCAAGCGGCTGGTGGTGAACAAAAAGCTGGGGAGTGCGACTACGTCACCGTATTTGGTGGTCTTTGCATATTCAGGATCGCACCACAGAGGGTTATCGTCACCAATTCCATGCGCATAATGGCGAATTGCATCGCGCGTTGCTTCATAATTCCAAGGCTCGATCGTGTTTTCAATCTTTACCCCGATGCGCGTGCGCAGGTCGGCCAGGCCTTGTTCGGTGATTTTGGGAAATTTTGCTTCGGACATTGTCTTCTCCTTTGAATTCAGTGGGCGGCTGCTTTTGCAGCCTCTTGTTCGCGCAGGACTTTGCGGTTCACTTTTCCTGCAGGCGTTTTGGGAAGCTCGCTGACATATTCAACGATGCGGGGAAATTCATG
>JANOTI010000222.1:0-4804 GCA_031416255.1 Sphingomonadales bacterium
GGTGCGAAGAACGCGCGGGTTTCCGCCACGCAATTGCCGAGCAGCATCGGAATCCCGAGCGATTGCGGCGCGGCATCGGGCCAGAACGGGTGGCGGTGCAAGTTCCGCATGTCGAGCACCGGGCCCATATAGACCCCGCCGCCGAGGATTGGATCGGTCGCCGATAGTCCTGCGATCAGTTGCTCGACCGGTGCGGTTGCGGGGTTGGTGTCTTTGCCCAGTTTCTCAAGAAAAGCCTCAGCCCGTTTTGTCGCGTTAAGTGGGCCTGAGGCCGTCACTTGCTGGCCCGACATCGTGATCGCTTTGTGGAACAGCCCCTTGGCGGCGGGCATCGCCATCAACGTCGCAATTTTCGCACCGCCACCCGATTGGCCAAAGACGGTGACATTGCCAGCGTCGCCACCAAAGGCCCCGATGTTCCGCTGCACCCATTGCAGCGCAAGGATCAGGTCGAGTTGGCCCGCATTGCCGCTATCGGGAAAACGCGGATCGAGCCGCGCGAGGTAGAGATAACCAAGAGCGTTCAGCCGGTGGTTGACAGTAACAACAACGACATCGCCACCCGACGCCAACGCCGCACCGTCGTTTAAGGGATCGGTGACACTTCCCCCCGAATACGCCCCGCCGTGGAAATAGACCATGACCGGCAGTTTTGGCCCTTTGCTTTCGTAAAGATGGACGGGAGTCCAAACATTAAGGAACAAGCAGTCCTCTGATGTCGGGTTGTATCTGGCGCCATTTTGCGGGGCAGCGGGGCCGAAGTTGGACGCCTGTTCTTCCATGAGTTTTGTCGAGGTGACAGCGATAGGCGCTTCGAAGCGTGCAGCGCGGCCATAGCGGATTCCCGCGTAGCGATGCGCGCGCAAAGCGTATTGATTGGCCGTGTCATAGACAAAGCCACCGATATACCACCCCGAAGGCGCGACGATTTCTGGCGACCTGATCGTGGTGGCGCCCAGCCGCGATGCGCTTAATCCTGCAAAGCCGATCCCCGCCGCCAATACGGAACGGCGGTTCCAGCCATCAGCGCCGGACATCCAACCCACCTGTATGGAATGCGTTGATATCGGCTTGCCGAAACAAGCTGGCGTCACCCGGAAGCGAGTGTTTCAAGCACGTCAGCGCCAGCCCATTTTCGGCCATCGCCTTAGCATCGCCGCCACCCAAATGCGCATGCAGCACGCCTGCAGCAAAGGCATCGCCCGCACCGATCCGGTCAACAATTCCGGTGACATCCACCTCAGCGGTTTGATGCGCAGCATCGCGCAAATCCACCCGCGCTGCAATGCGGTGATGATCGGCACTCACTGTGTGCCGTGCGGTCGACGCGATCAGTTTCAACGACGGAAATGCTGCAAAACCAGCCTCTGCCGCCTCACGCCGCCTGTCTGCGCCGTCGCCGCTAAACGCGGTGCCGAGCACTAGCGATAGATCGCGGTGGTTGCCGAATAAGATGTTCGTCACGCCGATTAACTCGGTCAGGATCGCTTTCGGGTCACTGTCCCATGCATCCCACAGCATTGCGCGGTAGTTGCCATCAAAGCTGATTGGCACACCCAAGCGTTTCGCCGCACGCGCTGCCGCTAGTACCGCCTCTGCCGGCTGTGGTCCAAGCGCTGGAGTGATGCCGGAGAGGTGCAGCATACCCGCCCCCGCCAGCACTCTGTCCCAATCAAAATCAGCAGCCTTGGCCTGCGCAAAGCTGGAACCGGCGCGGTCATAGACGATTTCGGAAGACCGCAGCCCTGCGCCGACGGCCAAGAAATACAGCCCCATCCGCCCCGCTGCGGTTGATACCCCAGCGCAATCGACGCCTTGCGCGCTGATGGCCGACACCGCGCCACGCCCCAAGGCATTATCGGCCACGCAGCTGACCATCCGGCATTCATGCCCCAGATTGGACAGCCCGATCGCGACATTCGCTTCGGCACCGCCAACATGAAGATTCAGCGATGGCGACTGCATCAGCAATTCCTTGCCCGGAGCAGTCAGGCGGATCAACAGTTCGCCGAAAAAGAGGATGGGTTTGGACATGAGGAGAAGCTAGCGCGCCAGCCAGCCGCCGTCCACTGCCAGCACTTGTCCGGTCACATAATCCGACGCGGATGACGCAAGGAATACAGCAGCGCCTGCAATATCCTCTGGCTGTCCCCAACGTCCTGTGGGGATGCGTTCCAGAATTTGCCGGTTGCGCGTTTCATCGCCTTGCAAGGCAGCAGTGTTGTTGGTGGCGATATAGCCCGGGGCGATCGCGTTCACTTGCACACCCCTAGCCGCCAGTTCGTTAGCCATAGCTTTGGTCACCCCGCCAACGCCCGATTTTGCCGCCGCATAGCTCGGCACGCGGATGCCTCCCTGAAAGGTAAGCAAGGAGGCAATGTTGATGATCTTGCCTACGCTGCCACCGTCTTCGCTGCGCAACACCATGTGCCGGGCGGCGGCTTGCGATAGAAAAAATACCGTCTTCAAATTGGTATCGAGAACCGCGTCCCAGTCGTCTTCGCTAAACGACAGCAGATCCTCACGACGGATGATACCTGCATTGTTGACGAGAATATCGAGCCGACCCAGCCCGTCGAGCGCCTCATCGACGACACGCTGCACCGGTTCGATGGACGAAAGATCGGCTTTGATGTTTACGGCCTTGCGGCCAGTCGTCTCGATCAGCGTTAGCGTTTCGGTTGGCTCTGACCGACCGGCAACCGCCACATCGGCGCCAGCCTCTGCGAGCGCCACAGCAATTGCCTGACCAATGCCGGTATTGGCCCCTGTGACCAACGCCGTTTTGCCCGTAAGATCAAAGGAGATCGCCATAGTGCTCAGCCCAGCGATTTCAGATAGGCCACGATATCGGCGTCGGTTGCGTTGGCGTAAAAATACTCCTCAAAACGCTCACCGGCGATGGCGGCTTTCAGCAGGTCTTGATCGACATTTTGCAGGACCGTCAGCATATCGTTGCAGGATACAGCTTTCATATCCTTCAAAATGCTGCGGTTTGCCGCCATGAAATGCGCGCGCTCTTTGGGATAGCCTGCGCCGCCTTCATTTTCGAAAATCTTGCGGTAGCAATCTTGCAGGTTGAGTTCGGCGGCCCAGCCAAAGCCTTTGGCATAGGGCATCGACATCGCGTTGCCGTCGTTGATCTGACTAAACAAAAACGCGTCGGTGGGGTCAATAACAAGGCCGCAGAATACGCCCGGCATTGCATTGCACGCCAGCATCGAACCCATGCCAGTGCCGCAGCCGGTCACGACAAAATCGGCCGCGCCAGAGTTCAGCAAGATTCCCGACAGCAAGCCGTTCATCACATACGTCAGCGACGCACTGTCTTCCGCCGAATACATGCCGTAATTGAAAACCTGGTGACTCAGCGGAATAGCAACTGCGGTCAACGCTTCGTGGATAATACCGTTCTTTGCAGCCTGGCTATTTTCGGTAATCAGCGCGATTTTCATAAATTCCCTTTCGTTCAAAGCCCAACCGGCTTTTCGATAATCTGGCGGTCAAGGTAACCGGTGTCATGAAATTTTGCAAGGTCAATGCTGCGGTGGTGCAACAGATCCTCTGCGGATAAGCGTGGACAAGAATTCTGACGGCTCATCCTTCAAATCAATTTCACCAACCGCGGCTGAAATCAGCTTATGCGCTGCCGAACGTCCCATAGCGACAATGGGCCAGCGAACAGTGGTAAGCGGCGGCCAAATGCGGGATGCAATAGGTGTATCATCAAAGCCAACTATCGAAAGCTCCTCGGGCACTTTTATCCCGCGCAAGCGAGCCGCATATAAAACCGCAGCCGCCATTTCGTCGTTGGACGCAAAAATTGCGGTCGGTCGCGGAGACAGATCAAGCAGCTTTTCGGTCGCTGAAAGTCCCGATTCGAATGTGTATTCACCTTGCGCTTTGAAGCTTCGGGGCAGCGTGATGTTCGCCGCTGCCAAAGCGTCTTCAAAGCCGGCACGCCGTTCAATCGCGGACCGAAACCCTTGCGGACCTGTCACAATGGCAATTCTGCTATGCCCTTGAGATATAAGATATTCTGTCGCTTCACGTACAGCATAACGGTCGTTTGATGCGACCATATGCTCGCTTTCATCCAACACCGCTGACCCCATACGGACATAGCGGCAACCGGCGTCTGCGCACATTTTTGCGACAGCATCGTTTTCCGAAATCGGTGGTAGAATCACTACGCCGTACAGCCTTTGCCGCACAATGAATTCGCGCATATCCTCAATCAAGGTTGGAGAACTGCGGTTGACCGGCTGAACCACCATAGCGAATTCGGTGTCACGCAACCCCTCCAATATGCCTTGCTGCATATTCAAAATCATCTGCGCATTCGGGTTGTCGTGAACCAAACCGATCAGGAAATTTCGGCCGAGCGCAAGCGCCCTAGCCTGTGGGTTTGGTACATAACCAAGTTCGGCAATTACCGCTTTCACTTTATCCCGTGTTTCACCGGTCAAAGAAGGCGAATCGTTGATGACACGACTAACCGTTTTCTTGGAAACGCCTGCGATGCGCGCGATGTCATTGATGGTTGGCTTCATTATGTTTCGCACTATCCCCTGATTTTCCCATTGCATAGTAATAAATATTAGCCTGTGGCCCAAGCATTCTTGCAAATGACACCGGTTTCCCATACCAGCGCAAATTGACTAAATGGAAGGGGACATTGCGTGCTGCAAACACTTGCCGACGCCAAAACAATAGCAGGTGCGTTTGTGACTGCGCGTCAAAACGCACAAGCCATTGCCGTGTACCCGGGAAATACGCCTGAGAGCTTGGCCGAAGCGTTCGC
>JANOTI010000223.1:0-2687 GCA_031416255.1 Sphingomonadales bacterium
AGCGTCGATATCGGCCACCACACGCTTGCGCGCTTCGTAGCGGTCGAGGCCGCGATAGGCATCCGGGACGAGGTTCAGTGCGTCGATTTCGGCGGCGGTCCATTGCCCCCCGGCGGCGATGGATTTGGCCTGAGCCGCGGCACTGGCGTAGGGCAAACCGTCGGTGCGCATCGCGGCGACTTCGTCCATCAGGCGGTACATCGGAATAGTGTTGCGCTGGGCAACGCCATAGTCATTCTGGTCGTGCGCGCCGGTGATTTTTACCGCGCCTGACCCGAAATCGGGGTCGGGATATTCGTCGGTGATGATCGGGATCAGGCGGCGATGTTCCTTGGGGCCGACCGGAATTTCGCACAGCTTGCCGACAATGGCACTATACCGTTTATCCGATGGATGCACCGCAACCGCGCCGTCGCCCAGCATCGTTTCAGGCCGCGTTGTGGCAATGGAAATATAGTTGCGTTCTTCGGTAAGGGTCACAACACCATCGGCGTCGCGTTCGACATACGTATAGGTTTCACCACCTGCGAGCGGATATTTGAAGTGCCACATATGGCCGTTCACTTCGCGGGTTTCGACCTCTAGGTCCGAAATCGCAGTCTTAAAATGCGGGTCCCAGTTGACGAGGCGTTTGTCGCGATACAGCAAGCCTTGATTGTACAGCTCGACAAACACTTTGATGACGGCCTTTGAAAAGCCCTCATCCATTGTGAAGCGTTCGTTCTCCCAATCCATCGAGCAGCCGAGGCGCCGCAGCTGGCCGGTAATTTCGCCGCCCGATTCCTCTTTCCATTCCCACACTTTCGCGATGAATTCGTCGCGAGTGAAATCGGTGCGTTTTTGACCCGCAGCATTCATCTGCCGCTCGACCACCATCTGCGTAGCGATACCTGCATGGTCTGTACCAACCACCCACAACGCGTCCTTGCCCTGCAAGCGCGCATGGCGGATCAATATATCCTGCAAAGTATTATCCAGCGCATGGCCGATATGCAGGCTGCCGGTCACATTCGGCGGTGGATTGACGATGGTATAGGGCTCGGCATCGGGACGCTGTGGGCGAAACGCACCTGTGCTTTCCCAGTGGGAATACCATTTCGCTTCAATCGCGGCGGGGTCGAAAGTTTTGTCGATAGTCATTGGCAAGCCCTTGCCAGCCGATGCGCGATTCAGCAAGCGTTGGTCGCCCTGTTAAGCCCGACATTATTTCTTTAAATGCTTACCCAACCAATCAAAAACCGTCCGATGCCACTGAATGGAATTTTGCGGCTTTAACACCCAGTGATTTTCGTCGGGAAAGACCAGGAGTTTCGATTCGACACCCTGTTGCTGCAACGCGGTGAACGCGGCCAGCGATTGCGAATAGGGGATGCGATAATCTTTCTCGCCGTGGATCACCAACGTTGGCGTTTTCCAATTGGCGACATAATTGACCGGATTCCATTTTTCGCCATCGGTGCGCGTTGTCCATGGGCCGCCGTTATCCCATTGGTCGAACCACAATTCCTCAGTCTCGTACGCCATCGCGCGCAGATCAAAAATGCCGGCATGGTTGACCAGACATTTGAACCCGTCGAGCCAATTGCCGGAAATCCAGTTCATCATATAGCCGCCATAGGAACCGCCGAGCGCACAGGCGTTGGCGGTATCAACTTGCGCATCGATCTTGCCCGCAGCCGCCAAACCCTTTTGCAAATCCTCCAGCGGCCATCCGCCCCAGTTTTTGTTAATCGCGTCGGTAAAGGCTTGGCCGTATCCAGTGCTGCCGTGGAAATCGATGCTGACGACTGCATAGCCCTGCGCTGCCATCACGCGCGGGTTCCAGCGGAAGGACCAGCCATTGCCAAATGACCCTTGCGGTCCGCCATGAACGATGAAAGCGACGGGCAGCTTTCCAGTTGCGCCTGCGGGTTTGGTAATCTGTCCCCAAACTTGGTCATTATTGGCGCCGGCAAAGTCAAAGCGTTGAACGACGACATCGTCAATTTCTGCCTCGACGGCTGCGTTGGCATCGGTCAGCTTGCGGACGTTGCCTTTGGCGTCGCGGTGATACAGGTCGTTCGGCGCAGCAACGCTGTTCAGTGTGTACAGGACAGAGCCGTCTTTGAACGGGATAACGTCATTGGCGTTTCCGGCTTGCGTCAACCGCGTAACTTTGCCTTTCAGATCGACTTTGAAAACAGGGTGATCGAGCACGTCTTGCGCAGTGACATACATGGCCTTGCTGTCGGGCGACCAAGCGATTGAGGCGACCGAGCGGTCCCAGCCTTGCGTCAATGGCTTGACGGTACCAGTTGCCAATTCGCGCAGCATCAGCACCTGCCGGTCCGCTTCATACCCCGCCCGCGCCATTGCAGCATAGGCCAGATATTTTCCGTCGGGCGACGGCGCTGGCAAAGTGTCGGTGGCAGCGTTTTTGGGTGTGGCGTTGTGAACCGCACCGGTTGCGGCATCGGCGTGGTAGATATCGAGGTTAGTCGATTTCGCTTCGTCCGTGTCGGCTATGCGCAGCGTATAAAACAGCGATTGGCTATCCGGAGCCCATGCGATTTCCTCACCGCCGCCCATCGGCTTTGACGGCGCATCACCGATCAGATCCGCATCCATCGGCTTGCCGCCCGTCAGCTTGCCGTCACTGCCAATATCAAAGGTGAATATGCGGCTGTAATTGCCTGGCGTTTCCCATG
>JANOTI010000224.1:0-1771 GCA_031416255.1 Sphingomonadales bacterium
CTGACCTTTGCGGTTGAGGGTTGACGCTACGTTGGTAGCGGCTTTCTGCGCTGCAGGCCTGAACGTTTGCAGCTGGCGACCGTTTCGCCGCTTTGGTTAAACGCTTCGTGCAAAAACGTCACGATACCTGCATCGGGACGGGACCGCGAATCGCGTAGTTCGATTACCGTTGTTTTGATATTCAACGTATCGCCGATAAAAACGGGTTTCGGAAAACGCACTTCGTCCCAGCCAAGGTTAGCAACTGCTGTACCTAATGTGGTGTCTCCAACAGAGATACCGACCATCAGGCCAAGCGTGAAACAGCTGTTGACTATCCGTTGCCCGTATTCGCTATCCTTCATGTATTCAGCATCGAGGTGAAGCTGTGCCGGATTATGAGTCATTGCGCTGAACAGCAAATTATCCGTTTCGGTAACCGTCCGTCTGATCGGATGGTCGAATGTTTGACCGATAGTTAATTCGTCGAACCAGATGCCTGGCATTGAAACTGCCCCTTCCTATTATGCCGAAACCTTATCGGAATTGCGGCGTCGTTTTATGTATTTGCCTGCGCTAGCAGTTGCAGGGCTCGTGACAAAAAGGGCCGGTCGAGCATTCCTCCTTTCCAGCCAATCGTTCCCACGCCTGGGTTTGCTTCGAACAACGCTACAATTTCCTGCGCCTCGGCAATTTCTTCGGTACTGGGCGTAAAAGCCGCGTTTATAACATCGACTTGCGCCGGATGGATTGCCAGCATTCCACGAAAGCCGTCGCGCCGGACTTTTTCGGCACGCAAGCGCAGCGCTTCTAAATCCTTATAGTCAGCCGAAATTGTGTCGATAGCAGCAACGCCAGCGGTTGCTGCGCCCAACACCGTCAAACTGCGCGCAAGTTCATAGGTAAATCCATAACTGCCATCGGCATTTTTGTTCGAGCTAGCGCCAATCGAATCCGCGAGATCCTCTGCCCCCCATGTCAGCGCAATAACACGCGGCGCACCTTTATAGCTGCCGGTGTGAAACATGGCCTCGGCCGTTTCAGTAATAAGAACGATAACTGGCGTTGAGCCTTCGTCGATCCCGTTGGCGACCTCCAATGCCGACAAGCAATGGTCGAGCTTATCGACATCAAAACGGCCATAAACCTTGGGAAGCATGATACCGCCGGGATGCGCAGGCATGATCGCGGCTAGATCAGCCAAAGCATACGGACCATCGAGCGGATTGATCCGCACCCAAAGCCGGTCGCGCTGTTCGGCATGGGCTTTCAGGAAATCATGCACAACTTGCCGAGCAAGTGGCTTGTTTTCGGATGTGACCGCATCTTCCAGATCGAACAGCACGATGTCAGCGCTACCCTCCAGCGCTTTGGTCATTTTCCGCTCGCTATCGCCGGGGGCGAACAGCCAGCTCCGCATTTTCAGCGCAATTTTTGGTTCGTTAGTCATAAGCAGGACTTTGGCAGGTCTGGGACTTTCTCTGCAAGGAAATTCAGGATTGCATGCGGACTGGCCGGGCACAAATAGACCGGCCAGGCAATTTTAAAGGCGTAAGTGAAATTCGCAGCGTTAATTTTTCCGCACCCCTCTGCTTTTCTAGCGAAACCGTTTACACCAAACCCTTCAATCGCTGCGGAATTCCTGCGGTTACAAACCACACATCGTCCGCCGCCCGGGCAAGTGCCTGATTGAGCCAACCCGCCTCATCCCGAAACCGGCGCGCCAGTGCGTTGTCGGGGACAAGTCCCTGTCCCACTTCGTTGCTGACCAAAATCACCTTAGCAGAGGCTT
>JANOTI010000225.1:0-2811 GCA_031416255.1 Sphingomonadales bacterium
ATTTTTGAAGACGCCACAGGTGCCATCCAAGACGACCTTCCCGTGTTCCAATACTTCCAGAGTAAAGCCCGGGTTTGGGGCATCGAAGCAGAGGCTAGCGCGCAAATGGGCCATGTTGGTGGGTTCGACGTCGTTGTCGATGGCGTCGCTGATTATGTGCGCACGACGATCCGCAATGTTGGGCCCGCACCGCGGATCCCGCCGCTTCGTTTGCTTGGCGGATTGGAACTGCAAAGCGACGCTCTACAACTCCGAGGTGAAGTCGAATACAGCGACGCGCAAAACCGGGTTGCCAGTTTTGAAACGACGACGGACAGCTTTACATTGGTCAACGCTTCACTGACATGGCGGCCCTTTGGTCGCGATAAGAACATCAGCTTGATCGCGGCAGCGAACAATATCTTTGACGTCGATGCTCGGCGCGCAGCGTCATTCACCAAAGATTTTGTACCCTTGGCCGGTCGTGATTTCCGCGTAACAGCGCGCTTTAGTTTTTAGCCGCTGTCCCTATTGGCGGTAGAGGAACTTTTCGGCTCATCTGACGTTCAGTTAACGATGCGCATACAGCGCCTCTACCTAAATAGGAGACAAACCATGCGCAAAGTTATTGCCGCCACTCTCATCGCAGCATCGCTGATGCTGTCTGCCTGCAACACCGTCAAAGGCCTAGGCCGGGATATCGAATCTGTCGGCGAGGCTGGCGATAAAGCTGTTTAGCCCGGTTCTGTCTCTGCCTCAGTCTCGCTTGTCTCCGCCTTTTTATCACGCCGTTTTTGCGTGAACCAAATCGCGAAGATGGCAAATTCATATAAAAGGCAGAGCGGAATCGCCAGCATCAACTGCGAAATCACGTCGGGCGGGGTCAATACAGCAGCGATGGCAAACGCGCCGACAATTGCATAACGCCGCCCCGCGCGCAGTTGATCGCGGGTGACAATTCCGGCGCGCTCCAATAGCATCAACAAAACAGGCAGCTGGAACGCGACACCAAAGCCAAAAATAAATGTCGTGGCAAAGCTCAGATAATTGCCGACGCCGGGCAGCGCCTCTTGCGTAATGCCGCCGACAGTGCCCTCAAAACCAAGCAGGAATTTGAGCGCTACGGGCATCGCGCCAAAATAAGCGAGCGATGCGCCCAGTGCGAACAAAACCGGTGTCATGAGCAAGAAAGGCAAGAACGCCATCTTTTCGTTTTTATACAGCCCGGGTGCTACAAAACGGTACATCTGCGTCGCAAAAACGGGAAAACTGACCATCATCGCAGCGAACAAACCGACTTTGACTTGCACGAAAAACGCTTCAAATATGTCCGTATAAATCAGCTTATCCTGGCCCACATTTTTGAGCGGTTGCACCAGCCAGCCATAGATTGGTGTCGCAAAATAGAAACACACGCCAAACGATACCGCCAAAGCCAAAACGCACCACAGCAGCCGGTTTCTGAACTCGATCAAATGGTCGAGCAGCGGCATTTTGCTGTCGTCTAGGTCGCTCATGCGGATTTATCCGACTTTGGCTTTCGCGGCTTTCGTGGCTTGGTCGTCTTGGTCGTCTTGGTCGGCGCAGGGAGCTCTGCAATTGCTGATGGCGACACGGAGTCAAATTTTTCTG
This sequence comes from Sphingomonadales bacterium, assembly GCA_031416255.1. Lineage (GTDB taxonomy): Bacteria > Pseudomonadota > Alphaproteobacteria > Sphingomonadales > Sphingomonadaceae > Sphingorhabdus_B. The sequence goes on from JANOTI010000225.1 coordinate 1,612, forward strand.
GCGGATGATCGCGCATGATCCGGTCGTTTTCCGCCGCCCATTTCTTTTCCAGATCGGCCAGTTCAGACTCGCGGACCATCTCGTCAAAACCGTTGCGGAATTGTGCCGCAACGCCGCGCGCTTTGCCTATCCAGTTGCCAACATAGCGCAGCACACGGGGCAAATCCTTTGGGCCGATCACCAACAAGGCAACCAGTGCGACAAGTATCAATTCGCTAGAAGCGATATCAAACATCTATCAGCCCCGACCGGGATCAGTTTTGTTTGTCGCTGGTCTTTTCAGCGTCGATGATCGTAGGCGCTGGCCCTTCAATCCGAGAAGGAGGCGTTTTGGAGTCGTCCTCGCTCATCCCTTTTTTGAATTCCTTGATGCCTTTTGCGACATCGCCCATCATACCGGAAAATCGGCCTTTGCCAAACAACAGCAGGACGACAATTCCCAACACCAGCATGTGCCAAATACTAAACGCACCCATTTCAATCTCCTAAGCAACGGACGCATGCCCTGTTTGCTTTCAACATAATCAATCTAGGCGTTCGGATCGGATATTTCCAGCGCGCTTTCGCTATTATCCAAATCTTCCTCGTCCGCCCCGTTCATTCCTTCGAACGCAAGATCAATCGGATCGAGCAATCCGGCGGCTTTCAGGTCAGCAAGCCCCGGCAAATCGCGGCGACTGACCAAGCCAAAATGCGCCAAAAACTCAGCCGTTGTTGCGTAAATTAGGGGGCGCCCGGGCACTTCGCGTCTGCCAGCGGGACGGACCCAACCTGCCTCCATCAACACATCCAGCGTACCCTTGGAAATCTGCACTCCGCGAATTGCTTCGATCTCGGCGCGGCTTACGGGTTCGTGATAAGCAATGATCGCCAGCGTTTCGACAGCCGCGCGCGATAGCTTGCGGCTTTCTTCGCGTTCACGGCGGAGCAAATGTGCCAAATCAGCGGCAGTCTGGAAATGCCAAGTCTTGCCCCGCTGGACGAGCTCGACGCCGTGGCCACGATACTGTTGCTCTAGCTGTTTCAGCGCGTCGGGCACGTCAACCGCATCGCCCACATAGCCACGAATCTGCTCCACCGTCATCGGCGTTTCAGCAGCAAACAACGTAGCCTCGACCGAACGCATACCGATATCATATTCGATCATCCCGCCTTCACCCTCACCATCAAAGGTTCGAAACTTCCATCCTGTTGCAAATC
>JANOTI010000226.1:0-15528 GCA_031416255.1 Sphingomonadales bacterium
GTCGATGCGTTGTTGCGGGTGTTGGAATTGAAGTCTTTTATCACGCTCGGCACATCGCTTGGCGGCATTGTTTCGATGTTGTTGGCAACGACGTGGAAAGACAAGATGAAGGGCGCGATCCTGAACGATGTCGGCCCTGAAATCGGCGCAAAAGGGGCTGAACGCATTCGGTCCTATGTCGGGCAGGCACGGACCTTTGAAACATGGATGCACGCTGCGCGTTTTATGGCCGAGGCACACGGGACAGTCTATCCGGATTTCAAATTGGACGATTGGTTGCGTTTGGCAAAGCGCACCTGCAAACTTTCGGGCAATGGCAGAGTCGTGTTCGACTACGACATGAAGATTTCGGAGCCATTCAAGCTGCCCGGTGGCGAGGCTGGAGTTGATTTGTGGCCGGTGTTTGAAAGCATGACGGGAATGCCGTTGCTCGTCCTGCGCGGTGCGAATTCTGACATATTGGAAAAAGTAACGGCAACGCGGATGGTGAAGAAGCACGGCAGCGCAACTTTGGTCACCATCCCCCGCATAGGCCATGCGCCATCGTTGGATGAAGCAGCGGCGCAAACGGCCATTCGCGACTTTCTTAGCGTCATCAAATGATCCGCATTCTCCACTTGCACAGTGCGTTCGACCTTGGCGGTAAAGAGGCGCGAGCGTGCAAGTTGATGAACCATTTCGGCAGCAATGCCTCACATGTCGTCCTGTCAGCGGTGCCCGATGCTATGAACGCCATTCAGGCAATCGATGTCGCCGTTGATGTTGCGTTTCCCGGCGATGGCGCGCCTGCGCTTCATGGCAAGCCGGGGCCCGCGCGTTATTGGCGGCTTGCCCGGTATATGCAGCAGTTCGATCTTGTTCTCAGCTACAACTGGGGTTCGATGGACGGGGTGATGGCGCATACATTGTTGGCGCCGCTGATAAAGCTGCCGCCACTGATCCATCATGAGGACGGGTTTAACGAGGATGAAGCCGTTCGGCTGAATTGGAAACGCAATGCTTTTCGCAGCCTAGCGTTGCATGGGGCCTATGCCTTGGTGGTTCCTTCTTCAACGTTGGAGAGTATTGCGCTGAAAGTATGGAGGCGACCAAAAAGCAAAGTGCACCGTATCTCCAATGGCATTGATATTCCGCGATATTTGCAGACACCAGCTGCGAATGCCTTTCCTGGTCTAGCCAAAAAAGAAGGCAAAGTTGTCGTGGGCACTATCGCTGGCCTGCGCGCCGTCAAAAATCTGCCTCGTCTTGTTCGCGCTGTCGCGGCAGCGGGGCCGAATGTGATGCTTGCAATTGCAGGTGATGGCCCGGAGCGCGGAGCAATCATGGCCGAGGCAGCGCGGCTGGGCATTGCGAGCCGCATTATCATGCCGGGCTTTTTGAAAGACCCGTCGGCGTTCGTTGGCCTGTTCGACATTTTTGCATTGTCGTCGGATAGTGAGCAATATCCGATTTCACTGGTCGAGGCGATGACGGCGGGATTGCCTGCAGTCTGTACCGATGTCGGCGATGTCCGCAACATCGTAGCCGAGGCAAACCGCCGATTTATAGTGGCTAGAGACGATGAGGCTGGTTTTGCGGCCGCACTCTTTGCGTTGGCAAGTGATGCGGTTCTGCGCAAACAGATCGGAGCAGCCAATCAAGCGCTAGCCATTGCCGAATATGGCGAGGCTAAAATGTATGCTCGTTACCGTCAGCTATACCGGAATGCGATGAATCGCGCTGATTTTGCGCGACAAGCCTAGGATGTTTGGCTAGCGCATTTCTATCGGAGGCGCGCTGGTCGCGTATCGTGTTAAACTGGAGAGTGATGCGTGTTTAAGGGTCTGAATCCCATTACCTATGCCGGTCGCGAAGTCTGGCCATTGATCGAAGGTGGCAAAGGCGTTGCTGCGACGAACCACGCAAGCTCTGGCGCTTGGGCGGCGGCTGGCGGCATTGGCACAGTGTCGGCGGTCAACGCCGATAGCTATGACGAAAATGGTCACATGATCCCGCAGGTTTTCACGGGCAAAACCCGCGCCGAACGGCATCAGGAACTGGTTGCATACGGTATTCGCGGCGGCATCGCACAGGTCGAACGCGCGCACGATATTGCAGGTGGAAACGGTGCAATCAACATCAACGTTCTATGGGAAATGGGCGGCGCGCAGCCGATCCTCCACGGCATTCTTGAACAGACCAAGGGCATGATCAAAGGCGTCACGTGCGGCGCGGGTATGCCGTACAAGCTATCCGAAATCGCGGCGCAATATGGCGTGTACTATCTGCCGATCATCAGTTCCGCTCGTGCCTTTCGCGCTTTGTGGAAACGGGCCTATCACAAGGTGCCCGAATGGTTGGGCGCGGTGGTTTACGAAGACCCTTGGCTCGCGGGCGGGCATAACGGTCTGTCCAATGCCGAAGACCCGACCAAGCCAGAAGACCCGTATCCGCGCGTAAAGGCTGTGCGCGATGTGATGCGCGAACTGGGTATCCCTGACGAGCTGCCGATCATCATGGCGGGCGGCGTATGGTATCTGCGCGAATGGGAAAACTGGATCGACAATCCAGAACTGGGGCAGATTGCATTCCAGTTTGGCACGCGGCCGCTGCTGACGCAGGAAAGCCCTATCCCGCAGGGGTGGAAAGACGCGTTGACCAAAATTCCCGAAGGCGGGGTGCTGCTGCATAAGTTTTCGCCGACAGGGTTCTATTCGAGCGCGGTTATTAACCCGTTTTTGCGCCAACTGCAGGCGCGGTCCGACCGACAGATACCGTATTCGACCGAACAAGCAGGCGACCATACTTCGCAGCTTGATGTGGGCGTGAAGGCAAAGAACATGTGGGTCACCCCGCACGACTTGCAACGCGCCCGCGAATGGGATGCGCGCGGGTTTACAGCGGCGCTAAAAACGCCCGACAGCACGCTGATTTATGTCGAGCCCGCCGAACGCGATGTCATTCGCAAGGATCAGACCGATTGCATGGGCTGCTTGTCGCATTGCGGATTTTCGTCGTGGAAAGACCATGACAACAATTCGACCGGCCGGCTGGCCGATCCGCGCAGTTTCTGTATCCAGAAAGCGTTGCAGAACATCGCACATGGTGCGCCGATTGACGAACATTTGATGTTTGCGGGGCATAAAGCATATGAATTTGGACGTGATCCTTTTTACTCCAACGGCTTTGTGCCGACGGTGAAACAGCTGGTAGACCGGATTTTGACGGGCGACTAATTTTACAATTAACTGTTTGTTGACCCTCCCCCGATAGGCTGGATCTATCGGGGAATTGGACAATGAGCCTAGCTGCATCGGCCTATCGCAAAGTCGCACCAGCACGGCTGGATCAGCGCACTATTGCGCGCCATCCAGTGCTTATCAAACGCGCCACGGTGCGGGGCCACGGACGGCATCCGGCTGAGGCGGAACTGATTGACCTATCGATCTATGGCTGCCGGTTGGCTGTCGATGCCAATTACACGATAGGTGACAGGCTGTGGTTGCGTTTTGCTGGCGAAAGCCCGGTGGCGGCGACTACCGTTTGGGTTGAAAGCGGAGAGCTCGGCTGCCGGTTCGATGCATCGTTGGATCGCACACTGTTCCGCGCACTGACGTTGGTGCTCGACTAAAGGTAGTTTAATCCAGATCCCATGCCCGCTCACCATGGCTGGAAATATCCAGCCCGTCGCGTTCCTGATCTTCGCTGACGCGCATTGGCAGGACCATGGAGACCATATAGCCCACGATCAACGTGACCACCGCGGAATAGACGCCGACAATGCCGACGGCTTTGATCTGCACCCATAATTGACTGCCCATGGTCATGCCTTCAGCATAATCATTGCCGCCAAAGGTTGGGGACATCAGCACCGCGAGCAGGATAGAGCCCATGATACCGCCGACGCCGTGGACGGCAAACACATCAAGCGAATCGTCGATCTGCAATTTGTTCTTCACAAGGCCGACGGCGTAAAAGCAGACGACACCTGCGAGCAGCCCGAGAATGATCGCACCGATGGGGCCGACGGATCCTGATGCGGGGGTAATGGTAGCAAGCCCCGCGACCGCGCCGGTGGCAAAGCCCACAGCTGTTGCTTTGCCCACTTTGATCCGTTCCAACAGCATCCACACACAGGCGGCGACGGAGGCCGCCAGATGCGTCACTATAATCGCAGTTGCCGCTCCTTCATCGTTGGCCGCCAATGCCGATCCACCGTTAAAGCCGAACCAACCGACCCATAATAAGCCAGCGCCTGCGACCGTCAGCGCGGGGCTGTGCGGCAGCATGAGCGTTTTGGGGAAACCGATGCGCTTGCCCAGCATCAGCGCTACGACAAGCGCGGAGACGCCAGCGGTCGTGTGCACCACAATGCCACCGGCAAAATCGATCACGCCCTGTTCAAACAGAAAGCCGTTGCCCCACACCCAGCGGGTAACTGGCACATAAACCAGCAGCGACCAAAGTGCGCTAAACGCCACGACCCAGCCGAAGCGCGCGCGCTCCACCCATGCGCCGACAATCAAAGCAGGAGTGATAATCGCAAAGGTCATCTGGAACAGGCCAAAAACCAGCTCGCCAATGCTTTGCCCGTCGCGCATCGCGAACATATTGGTGAACATAAAGTTCTGCGCGTTACCGATATAGGCGCCATCCGAGGTGGAGAACGCCAGACTGTAGCCCACGGTAATCCACAAGATCGATGTAACGGCCGCAATGGCTCCGCACTGGATCAGCACTGAAAGGAAATTCTTGGCGCGCACTAGACCGCCGTAAAAAAGGGCGAGTCCGGGAAGCGTCATCATCAGGACGAGGGCCGATGCCGTTAGCACCCAGGCTGTATCGCCGCTGTCAGCTACTGCTTCGGTAACAACATCTTGCGCAATGGCTGGAGCCGCAAGTGAAAGCGCGCCGAATGCCGCTGCCAATTTTAGATACTGACGCATTTTTGCGGTCCCCCTCAAATCCCATTTTGTGAAAGTCTCTAGGCGAGGGGGGCAGAGCGCTCAATCGCTAATTGCGTGAGGGCATGGCTTTTCGACAGGAAATTACGCCAAACGAAAAACCGCTCAGTAAAACCGTTAGCCCTGAGCCTGTCGAAGGGCGTCTCAAGATTTCAACCGTAGTCAATAGCTGAGCAACGTGCTTCGACAGGCTCAGCACTAACGGTTTTGGTATATTGATTTGAAAATAACGAACGACCTACGCCCAACCCTCCAAAACCTGATCGGGCGGACGGTGGCCATCGGCGAAGATGCGGATGTTGGCGATGACTTTTTCGCCCGATGCTTCGCGGCCTTCAAAGGTGGCGCTGCCCAGATGTGGCAACAGCACAACATTGGCGATCGAGAGGAAACGCGAATCAACTGCTGGTTCATGCGCATAGACATCAAGGCCAGCACCCGCGATTTTCCCTCGGGTTAACGCCTCGATCAGTGCGTCTTCATCAACCAGCTCACCGCGCGAACTGTTGATGAGGTAAGCGTTGGGTTTCATCAAACCGATCCGTGCCCGGTTCATCAGCCTGTCTGTGTCTGCAGTCAGCGGGCAGTGCAGCGTGATGATATCACTTTTGGCGATCAGCCGATCGAGATCAGGCTCAAACGTCACGCCCAATTCATCCTCAACGCTCGCAGGCAGGCGGTGGCGTTTGTTATAGAGGATGTTCATGCCAAATGCGCGGGCGCGAATGGCAACAGCCTCACCAATGCGGCCAAAACCCACAATACCTAATGTCTTTCCACCCACCCGGTGGCCCAGCATTCCCGTTGGCGACCAGCCGCTCCATTCACCAGAGCGCATCAACCGATGCCCTTCTCCCAAACGGCGCGGCACATTTAGGATAAGAGCCATAGTAAGGTCGGCAGTATCATCGGTAAACACGCCGGGTGTGTTGGTGACAAGAATGCCTTTTGCCTTTGCGGCGGCCAGATCGATATGGTTTACACCGGCCCCGAAATTGGCAATCATTTTCAGAGATGCGGGGGCAGCGGCGATCAGGTCGGCATCGATAGTGTCCGTGACAGTTGGCACCAGAATATCGCAATCCTGTATCGCTGTGACCAACTCATCGCGCGTCATGGAATGATCGTCATTGTTGAAACGGCAATCAAACAGCTCGCCCATCCGCGCTTCAATTACGGGCAGCAATTTGCGGGTGACGACAAGGCGGGGGCGCTCAATACGCTGAAAATCACTCATGATCTGTCCTTGTCGCGCAGGATGTAAAAGGTCAAGCCATCGCCCTTGAACTGTCGGCGCAGCTTACACTATAGCAAGAGTAACGGGCAGAGGCCGGATATCAATATGGCAAGACACATAAAATTCATGGCTTTTGCGGCGCTGGCGTTGATCGGTAGCCTGTCGCACGCGCAATCGACCAAAAAGACACCCTATTGGGCCTCGCTTGACGAAGCCGAGGCCCGCATGCGTACAGGGCCGAGCACAGAATATCCGGTAAAATGGGTCTATAAGCGCCAGTTCCTTCCGGTGAAAGTTGTCGCTGTGCATGAAGTTTGGCGCAAAATAGAAGACCCGGATGGTGATCAAGGCTGGATGCATGTCCGTTTGCTTAGTCCCGAACGCACGGCACTCGTCACCGGCAACGGAGTTGCATCGTTGCGCGATGGCCCGGAGGCGACCGCGCGTATTGCGTGGCGCGTTGAACCGGGCGTGGTTGGCCGTGTTGACGATTGCCAAAAAGGCTGGTGTCGCCTCGATGTTTCAGGCCGAACCGGTTATATCGAGGTAGAACGTCTTTGGGGTGATGAACTGCCTTAGAGACGCCACATCTTTAGTAAAACCGTAGCCCTGAGCCTGTCGAAGGGTGTCTGGCGGTAAAGCGCCCTTCGACAGGCTCAGGGCTAACGGTAAAATTTAAGCCGTTGCGGCCACTGGCAATTCTACTTCTGCCATCTTCCCTCGCCCTACAACCTCGTCAAACTTGGCGTGGTATTTGGGATGCTCGGTTCCCATCCATTTGTCCCAGAACGTGAAATACAGCCCGTAATTGGTGTTGAACCCGCCATTATGGTGCAGGTCATGATGCACAGTGGTGTTGATCCAGCGGGTCAGCGGGGTGGACAGCCACCAGCGCGGGAAGAATTCAAACCCAGCATGGCCCATCGCGTTGCGGATAATTTGAAAGTTCAGCCAAACAAACATCACCCAGCCCGGTGTTGGCACGAAAAACTGCCAGATCGGCACGAACATAAACATTACCGCCGCCTCTGGCATCGCAAAGCTATACGCGGCCCAGGGTGTTGGTGTTATCGAACGGTGATGCGCGCGGTGGAATGTTTTGAACAGTTTGGGATGGTGCATCGTCCGGTGCGCCCAATAGAAATAGGCGTCGTGCGCGATGATGATCCCGGCTAAAATGACAAGGTCGATGCCAAAGCCGAAACCTTCGCCAAAGACATCATAGAACAAACCGACTTCGCGGCCCCAGATCAAAAAGCAGATGCCGATAACGTAAACGAAAATCGATTGGAGCGACTGAAAAAACTCACGCCGCATATCAGTGAATGTTGCTTCGCGCGCTTGTATTTTGCGCGTTTTCAATGCGGTCAAGCGCATAAGCCAGACGATAGTGAATGTGATCGACGCTGCCATAAAATAGCGTCCGAAATCGAAGGTAAAGATATCTTTCCCATGGTTGAGCAAGATATCGAGGGGAGGGATTCCGGTTGTCATAATGTGGTCCTTGGCAGTGTGTGTCTGCCATCTGCTTTATCCGTTGCGGTCCTACTCGCGTTTTTCGAAACCGGGCTAGTCGATTCCGGAATCGACCAATAGCGCGCACGAAAATCAGACGGCGTCATCCCCTCTGCTTCGCGAAAAGCGCGGTTGAAAGGACCCAGCGAGCCAAAGCCCGCATCAAGCGCAATCGTGATTATCGGCACCTCCCTTTGCGTTGCGTCGGAAAGCGCCGCCTTTACTTCGGCAAGGCGATACCCGTTTAGGAAGGATGCAAAATTGCGGTACCCCATCGCCCGGTTGATTGTCCTGCGTAGCCGGTATTCCTGCTCGCCCAATAGAGCTGCAAGTTTTGCTATGGAGAGGGTTTCGTCGCGGTGCGGCATTTCACTTTGCATTAGCATTAGCAGCCTTTCTGCAAGCAGATCGGTTTCGGCGGACGGTAATACCGCGCGCTTGGGCAGCACCGCTGATACGCCAAAGAGTTCGGTTTGGCGCATGCCAAACATAGCACCGCAAAAGGCGAAGACTGCAAACACAGCCACACTGCCAATCAAATGCGCCTGTTCGTGCAGCATCCATTCGCGTTCCGCTGCAACCTCCGACATCGCGATCGCAATAACGTAAATTCCAACGACGATAATCAGGCGAGAGCGGATGTTGCGCCGCCCTTCGACAAGATCACCTTCACGCCCGCGCCAAACCTCAAACAAGGCCGCTGCGGCAAACAGCAGCATGAACACCCGGAACAGGATTGCGGATAGAGTGTTGATCGGTCCACCTTCTGCGAATGTCAGTTGCCCGACAAGGATGTTAACAAAACTGGCCGCGACAAGCGCCAAGTCACGAAAACGCACCTGACCTTCGTCATTAAACCACGCCTTGGCAAACAACCAGAACAGCCCCGGCGTTGAACCTGCGGCGAGAGCCAGAAAAATTCCTATGGGTAAAGAACGATTGTACCAACTCATCGTGACGACCAAGTAGCAGCTAATGGCAATGCTCATCGCCACCGCAAGCTTTGCGGAAAGAACCTGTCGATGATCGCGCAGCAGTATCCAGCTCCATAATGCCAGCAGCGCAATCGAAGCTCCGCGCGCCATCAGATCAATGTGCTCTAAACCATTCATACTGGCGTGTTGCTGACATAATACACGATCTGCGACAAGCTGATTTCGAAATCGGCGAGGGTATGGCGGATAGATAATCAGAGAATCTTTTGAAATTCATGGTTATAGGCTAGTGACTTTCCGACGGAGCCCTCATTGCCTTTAGCTTCAACAATCCAGATGCTCGGTGTCGCGGGGCTGCTGTCTTATGCAGCAGCACGCTTTGCGGCGCGTGCGGGGATGTTGGGCTATAACCGTTATTCTCTGGTCGCTGTTCCTGTTGAGGGGATGCCCAAAATGCCGCGCGGGTTTCGCATTGCGGTGTTGACCACCGATGCTTTGGAACAGCACCAAATCGATGTTTCGTTGGAGGTTCAGACTACACGTTTTGCGCAAGGGCTTATCTGCCTTGGCGCGTTCAATTCAAAAAATGAACTTGTCGGCGTCAACTGGGTCGGTTGCGGTCCCTTTGTTGAGGATGAGGTCCATGTTCGCTTTTCGGTTCCTGCTATTGCAGGCTGGGACACTGGCCTGTGGGTGCGGCCTGAACACCGGCTGGGTAGGGGATTTGCTGCGTTATGGGCAGGGACTGCGGAGTGGTTACGCGGACAGGGCATGCAATGGTCGATGAGCCGCATTGCTGATTATAATCTGCCCTCGATCCTTTCGCACAAACGCATGGGAGCGGTTACCGTCGGTCACATCACGGCAGTTCGTTTCTATAAATGGCAGTGGATGGCTGAGGGGCGACCTCGGATGGTCAGAATTTCGGGCGGTGCACCAGCGGAGATGAAAGTTGCGCTAATCGAGGCGTGATTTGCGCAAGACTCATGCACAGGCCGATGCTATCCGCTTTGCCATGTCTGACCAAAAACATCTCTACCTCGTCGATGGCTCTGCCTATATTTTTCGCGCCTATTACAGCCTGCCGCCGTTGACCAATCCGGCCGGTGTGCCGGTAGGCGCAGTCGCGGGCTATTCGAGCATGCTGTGGAAGCTGGCGAATGATTTGCATGCTGCCGACGGTCCTACACATTTGGCAGTGGTGCTGGATAAGTCGGGCACAAGTTTCCGCAATGACATTTACGATAAATATAAAGCCAACCGCCCGCCTGCGCCGGAAGATTTGGTCCCTCAATTCCCGCTGATCCGCGATGCGACCCGCGCCTTTTCTTTGCCGATGGTGGAGGAAGAGCACGTCGAGGCGGACGATATGATCGCCGCCTATGCCAAGGCCGCACGGGCGCAGGGCTGGCACGTAACGATCATTTCATCTGACAAGGATTTGATGCAGCTTGTCGGGCCGGGCGTCGACATGTTCGACACGATGAAGGACAAACGCATCCGCACCGAGGAAGTGATCGAGAAATTCGGCGTTGGGCCTGAATTGGTTGGCGATGTGCTGGCACTGATGGGGGACACGTCGGACAATATACCAGGAGTTCCCGGAATTGGTCCGAAAACCGCAACGAAACTGATTGTTGAATTTGGCAATTTAACCAATGTTTTGGCGGCTGCTGCGGATATGAAACCTTCAAAGATGCGCGACAATTTGATCGAGCATGCCGATATGGCGCGGCTTTCAAAAGTGCTGGTCACGTTGAAAGAAGACTGCCCGCTGCCGATTGCTTTGGAGGATATGGCGTTGCAGCCAATCCCCGAAGGCCCGCTGCGGCCATTTTTGGAGGAACACGGCTTTCGCACGTTGCTGAATCGCATCGGCAAAGGCAGCGAGACGGCGGCTGCGAATAAAGCGATTGCGGGTCAGCCAAAGGCCGAAGTTAAGAGCGATGTTGTTGTAAACGCGCCAGTATCGGGCGGTGCAGCAAAGCCTGCGCCAATGCCGCCGATTGAGGCTGCGGAGTATGAATGCGTGACGACACTCGACCGGCTCGATCACTGGATCGCCCGCGCGCGCGAAGTTGGCGTCTGCGGCTTTGATACAGAGACTGACAGCCTGCAAGCGGTGACTGCGACACTGGTCGGTTTCTCACTGGCCATCAGCCCCGGGGAGGCTTGTTACGTGCCGCTCGGCCATGGCGGAACCGATATGTTCGCCGAAAAGCCTGACCAGATTCCACTGGCTGATGCGGTCGCGCGGCTGAAGACGCTGCTAGAGGACGAAACGGTCCTGAAAATCGGGCAGAACCTGAAATACGACATGTCGGTATTGCGTCAGCATGGGCTAAGCATCCACCCGCTCGATGACACGATGTTGATGAGCTTTGCGCTCGATGCCGGGCGGCAAGGGCATGGCATGGACGAATTGTCCGAACTGCATCTGGGACACAAGCCGATCAGCTATAAATCGCTGACGGGCACAGGCAAAAGCCAGATCAGCTTTGCCGAGGTACCGCTGGCCGAGGCAACCAAATACGCCGCCGAGGATGCGGATGTAACCTTGCGGCTGTGGCATCATTTGAAGTTGCGGCTTGCGCCTGAAAAAGTGACGCGGGTGTATGAACTGGTGGACCGCCCGTTAGTGCCGGTGCTGTCACAGATGGAATGTGCCGGAATCAAAGTGGACCGTGCGGTGTTGGCACGGCTTTCAGGCGAATTTGCCGAGGCAGGCGCGGTTCTGGAAAAAGAAATCCACGCGCTTGCAGGGCAGACGTTCCTTATCAGCAGTCCTGCACAATTGGGTGAAATCCTGTTTGGCAAAATGGGGCATAAAGGCGGCAAAAAGGGAAAGTCGGGGCAGTATTCCACTGATGTCACCGTGTTGGAGGATTTGGCCGGGCAGGGCGTCGAGATTGCGGGCAAGGTCCTGGAATGGCGGCAGCTGGCGAAGCTGAAATCGACTTATACTGATAGTTTGCAGGAACAGATTAACCCAAAAACTGGACGAGTGCATACCAGCTATAGCCTTGTCGGCGCGCAGACTGGGCGGCTGTCGTCCACCGATCCGAACTTGCAAAACATTCCGATCCGTACCGAAATGGGCCGGCAAATCCGCGATGCGTTTGTGGCGGAACCGGGCAATGTTATATTGTCGGCGGATTACAGCCAAATCGAGCTACGGCTGGCCGCGCATATCGCTGATGTCGGGCCGTTGCGTGAAGCGTTTGAAGAGGGCGAGGACATCCACGCCCGCACTGCGCGCGAACTGTTTGGCGAAGTCAATCGCGATACGCGGGGACGGGCGAAGACAATCAACTTCTCGATCCTTTATGGCATTTCGCGCTGGGGGTTATCAAAGCGCTTGGAGTCCACAGCAGAGGAAGCACAGCAGCTAATCGACGCCTATTTCAAACGCTTCCCCGGCATCAGCGCCTATATTCAGGAAACGACCGAAAGCGTGCGTGAGAACGGTTTTACCGAAACTTTGTTTGGCCGCAAATGCTGGTTCCCGCGGATTAAATCGGCCAATGCGGCTGAACGGCAAGGCAGCGAACGCGCCGCGATCAACGCGCCGATTCAAGGCACTAGCGCGGATATCATCAAACGCGCGATGGTGCGCATGGGGCCAGCTTTGGCAGCGGCTGGGCTACACAATGTCCAGATGCTGTTGCAGGTGCATGACGAGCTGGTGTTCGAATTGCCGGAGGCCGATGTCGCGGCGGCAAGCAAAGTGATCGAAGCTGTAATGGCGGGTTCAGCCGAGCCTTTGGTCAAGCTGTCGGTGCCATTGGGCGTCGAAATCGGCGTCGGGCCAAGCTGGGGGGCGGCGCATTAAGCGCTGACCTTAGGCGTTAATCCCGTAAAACCGGTTGGTTAATTTGTTTGACACCATGATGCGCCAACCCGCATAATGCACAAGACAGCATTCGAAGGGGTGTCGAGACGCTGCTCATTGGTTTTATCGCGCTTATTCGCATCGGTGTTCCTATGGCAGAAAAATTGACCGGACTTTATCCTTCTGATCGCGCGTGGGAGCGCGAGGGAAAGCCGCATCCGCAGCGCGGAGTCCTGATCGGCGGCCCCGGCGCACGGCGCAAACATTATGACATGACCGGATTGTTCGTGCTGCATGTTGGCACTTCGATGGGCGGCGTTTGGTATCTGTTGACGCAATCCACCAACTGGACAATCTGGTCTTTGTTCATCGTCGGGTATCTGATGAGCAACTTTGGTTTCTCTGTCGGCTTTCACCGCTATTTCACGCACCGCTCGTTCGAAACGTCAAAGCCGATGCGCTATGTGCTGGGCATCATGGGGCAGATGTCGGCGATGACATCAGTCAAATATTGGACCGCCGATCATCGGCGCCATCACGCTTTTGGCGATCGGCCCGGCGACGTGCACAGCCCGATTGTCGATGGCCATGGCCGCCCGATGTCTAAGCTGAAAGGCTTTGCGATCTCGCATCTTGGCTGGTTGTGGGACAATGCGCATACCGACATGGATGTGTTCGGCAAAGGCCTTGTCGGCGATGAAGTCGTCGAATTCTGCCACCGTACCCGCTGGCACTGGATTGCGTTTTCTTATGTGGTCCTGCCCGTTGCATGGGCGCTGTCGTTCGGGACTGCGAAAGACATCATCGGCTGCATCCTGCTCGGCACCGGCCTGCGCAATTTCATCTTTATGAACGGTGTGATGGGCACAGACAGCGCGGCGCATCTGTTTGGCTATCGCCGGTTTAACGATGACAGCACTTCGACCAACAACTGGTTCATCGCAATCCTGACGCTTGGCGATGGCTGGCATAACAACCACCATGCGCAACCGCGCGCAGCATCCAACCAAATCGGCTGGTGGGAACTTGATCCCAACGGCTGGACGATTTTTGCGATGGAAAAAATGGGGCTGGTCTGGAACGTGCAACGCCGCGCCAAATCGCGGGTGCCGTTGGCAGGTTCAGTATCGGCGTATCCCGATGTGCAAGACATGCCGACGAAGCCTTCGGTGATGTTTCCGGATTCGCAACCTGTTGGTGCGTTGCAGGACGCTTAATCGGTTCCTCGTTTATACCCCGCCTACAAAAAACCGTTTGTGCTGAGTAGCTGCAGAGGACGTAGTCCGAAGTAGTGTATCGAAGTACCGAAAGCGCGCGCCAACCCTTCGATACGGCACTTCCCCTTCGACAGGCTCAGGGTCAGCACCTAATCAGGGCAAACGGTTTAGGGGATATAGCTTGAGTGGCTGCCCACTAACCCCGCGCCCGCGCCTGCTTATACGTCCCAAGTAACCGTACCGAATTGCAGTGAAAGCGTAGTTCATCCAGCGCGCGGTCAACCGCCGCATCGCCCGGTGCGCCTTCAATATCAGCGAAAAATTCAGTCGCTGCAAAACTTGCACCGTTTTGATAGCTTTCCAACTTGGTCATGTTGACGCCGTTGGTCGCAAATCCGCCCATGGCTTTGTACAGAGCAGCAGGGACGTTTTTTACTTCAAAGATAAACGTGGTCATCACCACGCCGCAATCCGCCTCCGGGATCACTGGTTCGCGTGAAAGCACCACAAAACGGGTTGTGTTGCGGCTATCGTCCTCGATGCCTTCTTGCACCATGGCCAGACCATAAAGCTCTGCGGCGATTGGTGGTGCTACTGCTGCAGCACCCAAATCGTCATGGTCTGCGACAAACGCTGCCGCGGCCGCTGTGTCGGCATAGGCGACAGGAATGATCCCGTGTTCGCGCAGATAATGACGGCACTGGCCCAAAGCCTGCGGGTGGCTCATCGCGCTGGTCAGCTTTGTAAAACCCGGCTTTGCCATCAAACAATGACGGATCGGCATGAAGTGTTCAGCGATAATCGACAGGCCGCTTTCGGGCAGCAGGAAATGGATGTCGGCCACGCGGCCATGCAGTGAATTTTCGATAGGGATGACTGCGCGTGCGGCTACGCCATCTTTTACCGCGTCAATGGCATCTTCGAATGAAAAACAGGGGACGGGCAGACAATCTGGGTCAACCTGCTGCGCCGCCAAATGCGAGTTTGCACCGGGCGCGCCTTGGAAAGCGACGGCTCGCAGAGGGTCAGCCGAGGCCGCGATTGTCATCTCTTTGACCAGAGCAAGCGCACTTTTGGGGAAACTGTCCATATCGGAGGCGGCGATAGTGCAGCAATTTGCATGCGGCAAGCCGGATTTCGACACTTGCACGGCTAATGAAGCCGCTTTAGAGGAACCGGTGAATCACAAACGCCGCTCCGCGCGGCTACAGAAGCGGATCAGGGCACAACATTATGGCAGACAATAGCAATACCATTGCAGGTTGGGTGTTAGCAGCAGGTATAGTTGCACTAGGCACCTCAATTGTTTTCGGAAAGGTTTTCCATTCCGAAGTGCCGGTTGAAGGCAAGCAGGGCTTTGCGATCCAAGGTGTTGAAGCAGAGGGCGCAGGCGCCGTTGCTGCTGTCCCACTCGCGACCTTGTTGGCTGGCGCCGATGCCGCCAACGGTGAAGCATTGTTTGCCAAGTGCAAGGCTTGCCACACTATTGCTGCGGGTGGTGCAGCGGGCATCGGTCCAAACCTTCATGGCGTTTTGGGTAAAGGCATGGCCTCAAGTGGGTTCGCTTATTCGGATGCTTTGAAAGCAGTTGGTGGCAAGTGGGATTTTGAATCCATGAACGCTTGGCTGACCAGCCCCAAGAAATTTGCGGCCGGAAACAAAATGTCATTCCCGGGATTAGGCAACGCCGAAGAACGCGCGTCTTTGCTCTTGTATCTGAACGCGCAAGGTTCAAACCTTCCTTTGCCAGCAGCACCCGCAGAAGTTGCAGTACCCGCCGAGGGTGATGCAGCGGCTGGTGAAACAAAACCCGGTGAAGCAGCAGCGGAAACACCTCTGGCTGAAAAGG
>JANOTI010000227.1:0-2406 GCA_031416255.1 Sphingomonadales bacterium
GGTAAATCATCGGCGGCGACCAATCGGCAATTTCTGGCACGCAATAATGCTGCCCGTCTTCTTCAACGACCGATGGATAGCTGTGATGGCCAACTGCCTCGTTCAATTTGGTAGTGCCGTTTGGCGACATGTGCAGCAAAGCCCCGCGCCCGCTATTGGCCTCTAATGCCTCAACCAGCACCCCGCCATCGGGGGCGAAGAACGGGTCGGCAAGGAAGGTGTAGCCAGACGGCGTTTCTAGGTTATCCCAGCTGACAAGGGCAGGGAATGGCTTTGCCGATGTCGCCAGATCGAAGGCGTCGCCGCCGGACGGTATCACCGCAACGCGCCAGTTTTTCTCAGCAAACAATCCATAAGCAATGCGCTTGGCAAAAATCCAGCCAGTCCGCACAACATGCTTTGCGACTGTCCAGTTACTCGGCAGGTGATAGTTTTTGCCGGTGCGCGCTTTGGGGATCGTCGCACCCGAAAGCGCGTTGGTAATCGCTTGGTTCAACAGCAAAGGCGAATGGCGGAACGATTCCATCAACGTCGCCCGCCAGCTATGCGGCATCACCCGCGTTTCGGCAAATGCGAGCACTTCGCCTGCGTCCAATTTATTCGAAATGCTCTGGATCATCTGCCCTATCAAAGGCGTGCGATTGGCCATTTCATAAAAGCCCGCCGGGCGGCCGCGATAGTGATCTGGGTCGCCATGATGGTACGACAGGATCGGCATCGACACGCCATCGGGTACACGCATCAACCCCATGCCGAATTTCAGCACCGCAACTGCATCGCTGTTACTAATCGCGGCGGCAATCCCAGCGGGTAGTCGCTGCCAATTGCCGTCCCATTCGCTGGCAAAACTGTGCGCCTCGACCAGTCGTCCGCCGATATCATCCAGCGGCACTTGCGCGGTCAGCGGGTTACGCACGGCCAGCGTATTCAGCACATAATAAAGGAAATGCCGTCCATATTGCCGCTTCAACCGCGTATTATTGCACGCAAACACGCTGATTGTGTCACCCACTGGCAAAGTCGCCAATGCGCGGCGTTGCCATTCGTGGACGGTCAAACCATCGGTAATCAAGACGAAGTGTCTGCTCATAAAGCATTTATTTCCATGATCTGCATCATCGCGGCGTTGACCTTTTCGACCGCGTAAATCTCTTGCACACGCGCACTTGATGCGTATCCCATGCGTACGCGCATAGCGGCGTCATTGCCAAGCTGCTCCATCGCAGTGGCCAATGCTTCGGCGTCATAAGGCTGCACCAGAAAGCCATTGTGCCCGTGAACCGTCGTCTGGCGGCATCCCGGCACATCATTAGTGATAATGGGACGCCCCATCGCCATCGCCTCTAGTACCGTTCGCGGCGTGCCTTCGCGCCATGATGGCAGGACATAGACCGAAGCTGCGGCAATCGCGGGGCGGACATCGGACAGCTCGCCCAGATACTCGATCCCTTGCGTAATCAAGGCGTTAAGCTCGGCCTGGCTGATCGCATCGGGTCCTTCGTCCAGCATCCCTGCCAGTTGGAACCGCGCGCCCGGAATCTTGCCGCGCAACAACTGCACAGCAGCGCCATATTCGGCCAAGCCCTTGGATCGCAACAACCGCGCGATCAGCAGAAACACCGGCGCATCGGGCAAAGCCACTGGCTGAAAATGCGCGGTATCAACGCCAGAACCGTTGACCATCGCGGTTTTGCTGGTGTCGGACAAACAGCCACTCGCGATAAAATCGGCCATGTCATCAGGGTTTTGAAAGATAACTTTGTGGTTGAAGTCCGTCGCCCTTCGGTACAGTTGGCGCGCGATAAACTGCGTGACTTTACGTCCCAAGCCCTGTCCTTCGATGAATACATAGCCGAGGCCAGTAACCCAGCTATAGCTGCGCACCCCCGCCAATCGCGCCGCAAAACTGCCCCAGATGTTCGGCTTAATCGTATAGCCCAGTACGCAATCGGGGCGAATTTCCGCCATTAAGCTGCGCAAAGCGCGGAAATACGACAGGTCACCGATCAACCCCCGCCCAGTGCGTTGCAGCGGTAGGCTGTGCGCGGTCACTCCCATCGCGCGCAACGTCTGCACCATATCCACCGGAATGTCCGGCGCACTGACATGCACATCTAGCCCCGCATCGACAAAAGCCTGCAACAACGGCCCACGAAAATTGATCAGCGACGGCGCATAAGAGCCGTTGATCAAAATCCGGCGCGTCGCTGTGATGCAATTGTCAGATGGACTTGGCATAGTGGCGGCTGTTACAGGCGCAAGTACAGGCTGTCAGCAGCAAACCGACGGATATGATGTAAAGATGCTCAACTCCCCCTTTTCCCCTTGGCCCAGCTTCACCGCCGAAGAACGCGACGCGGTTGCCGATGTGTTGATGTCGAACAAAGTCAATTACTGGACCGGCCA
>JANOTI010000228.1:0-18419 GCA_031416255.1 Sphingomonadales bacterium
TCAGGCGCGTCCTCCTGACCCTGCCACGGACGCTTCGCACGATGCGGCGACACCAATATCCATTCATCGCACAGCGGGTTGTAGCGGCGATGCGGATGTTCTTCCGGGTCGAATATCATGCGCGCTTCACATCAAACATCAGGCTGGATTCGGCTTTCATCGGCGCTAGGGCAAGGCCGTGTTGGATGAGCCATGCGCCGTCATATTCGCTGTCATCAATCCGGTAACGGCAGCTAGAATCCAGCATAGGCAGGCGCAAGACAGGTGCGTGGCGATACGATTGCGGCGCGGTCCGATAGACGAACAGCAACACCCCATCGGCATCGCCATGCGCTTGCCACAACAGATTATCGTCGCCTTCGCCTAGCCAGACTTTGCCGTGGTGCAACCGGTCGCGATGCGCCTTATACTTGGTGATCCATTCTGCCAGCTTTGCGCGGTCGGCTTCGCTCAATTTACGGACATCAAGCTCAACGCCGAAATGCCCCGGAAGTGCGACCGCCCCTCTAAAATCCACAGACTGGCTGCGTCCGGTTGCATGGGCAGGCGATGCGCCGACATGCGAACCCATCAGCTCCGGCGGCATGAACTGCAAAAAGCCGCGCTGGATTCCAACACGGCTGACCGCATCGATATTGTCGCTTGTCCAAAAACGGTGTGCGTGCCGGATAACACCCGCGTCAATACGACCGCCTCCGCCCGCGCAAGACTCAATCTCGATATGCGGAAAGGCCGTGCGCAGCCGTTTTATTAACGCATAGGCGCCGGAAACCTGTTTGCGATACCGTGGCTCTGCGCCGGTCGTAGTCAGGTCGCGGTTATGATCCCATTTCAAATAGCTGATCGGCAAGTCTTCAAGCAACGCCGCGATTTTCTCGAACAGATAATTGCCAACTTCCGGCTTTGCCATATCGAGCACGAGCTGGTTGCGCGCAGTTATGACCGGCCGCCCGGGTGTCGCCAGCGCCCAATCGGGGTGCGCACGGTAAAGCGCGCTATCGGGGTTCACCATTTCCGGTTCTACCCATAGACCAAATTCCATGCCAAGACCCGTCACATGCTCCGCCAGCGGCTTTAGCCCGTTGGGATATTTCGCCTTATCGGTCCACCAATCGCCAAGCGACGATGTGTCGTCATTGCGGCCTTCAAACCAGCCATCGTCAAGCACAAACCGTTCGATACCAACCGCTGCGCCTGCATCCGCCAGCTCCATCAGCGCCGCTTCGTCATGGTCGAAATAGAACCCCTCCCAAGTGTTCAAATGGACTGGGCGCAGTTTCATTTTGCCATCCGGCCATGTGATCCTCTGCCGAATTGCAGAGTGGAAATTTTGCGCGACAGCGTTCGCATCCACGCCACATGTCGCCAGCATTTCGGGTGCATTTATGCTCTCGCCAGCGGCTAATCGCACTTCGCCGGGTGCCAGCCATTCGCCCATCTGCCACTGGAACCGTCCATCATCGAGCCATTCGATGCTCTGCACATGATTACCAGACCACGCCAGCTGCGCGCCATAAGTTGCGCTAGCCGCCTCGACAATCCCGCCGGGAAAGCAATCATGCGATGTCAGCCCACGCCGATTTTCACGCCGCCATGTGCTCCGGGTCAATGCATCGGTAACGGGGACGAATTCATCATTATGCCGCCCACCAAAAGAACGCACTTCACGCGCATCATCCGGCAATGGCAACGTTCCTGCAGCCAGCCATTGCACGTCAAGTACAGCATCGCCTAAGTTGGTCAGCGTCGTTGAAACCGTCAAAACATCGTTTTCGGCATCAAGGTTCAGCGTGATGACGACAGCGATTTTCGCAACATCATCGTTCAGCCGCACCACTGCCGTTTGCCCGGCCTGTTCAACTGCGCAGCCAGTCGCCTGAAACGTCCAGTCACTACCCTCCCGATGCGCCAGCAACGCACTCTCGCCGAACCAGCCCATGCCAAGTCCAGGAAAGATCGACAATGGCTGATCAAAATCAAGACTGAAGCTCGGCGTTGGCCGCGACGCGCGCAACGGCTGTAGCGTTACTGTATCGGGCAGACGTGCCCCCCAATAGCGCCACAATGGCGCTTCGCCCTCAGGCATCTCAAGAAGCAGGGAAACGGCTTTCCCATGGAGGCTTAAAAATTGCGTCATCTGTTGCTTAGTGCAAGGGCGTTAAGTTGCTTACAAGCCCAAATCAGGCCAAAGCAGCATTGCCCTGCGGTTCTCTGATCCGGAACACGGCAAAGGCTGCGATCAACAGGCACACTCCGCCAAAAATCATCGCGTTGCGAGGATCGCCGCCTAGCAAGGGTTTATACATGAACGTCATGGTCGCGGCGAACAACAGCATCGGCGCACAGATCATCATGTTAAAAATACCCATATAAACACCTGTTCGCTCCGCCGGAATCGCGTTGGCGAGCACGATATACGGATTGCCCATAATCGAACCCCAGCTAAGCCCCATAAAGGCCATCATAATCCACATGACGGGCAGACTGTTTGTCATTGGCAACGCAATCATGCCCAGGCCACCCAGTACCAGCGCGACGGCATGCAGTTTTGACGCACCCATTTTCCGCGCAACAGGGATCATCGCAAAAGCTGTTGCAAAAGCGATCAGGTTGTAAAATGCACCCATTGGACCAGAGAGCAAATCAGCCTCACGAAACTGCGCCGTCGAGGCATCGGATGTACCGAACAAAGCCATTGAGACCGCAGGCGTGCGGTAAGCCCAATAACAACACATCGCGTACCACTGGAAAAGGCTCATCCACGCCATTGATCGCATCGCGGTTGGCATCTCGCGAATGGCTTCGCCAATCTCGGTGAAATAGGACGCGAAGGATTTGGGAAGTCCTTCTATCCGTGTCCGCTCACCCTGCGTCAGTGGCAATTCGGGCACGCGCAATATCGACCAGAGAATCGTCGAGATCGACAGCACCGCCCCGATGTAAAAGGCAATCCGCGTGTAATCCGGAATTTGACCCGGTTGGGCAATTTTTGAAACGCCAAACCATGTCACCAGCAAAAACGGGCTGGCATAAGCGAGGCACTGCGCAAGGCCGGTAAACGCACTTTGCGACAGAAACCCGAAACCGCGTTGCTGTTCATCCAACCGGTCGTTCACATAAGCGCGGTATGGCTCCATAGTCACATTGTTGCCGACATCAAGAATGAACAGGATGGAAAATGCCATTAAGATGCTTTGCGACAGCGGCATGAAAAACAGCCCAGCCATGCACATGATCGCGCCGATCAAGAAATAGGGTGTCCGCCGCCCATAGCGCGACAAGGTCCGGTCCGACATCACACCGATGATCGGCTGCACGATCAAGCCGGTGAGCGGACCTGCGATGCCCAGCCACGGAAAATCCGCCTCATCCGCACCCAGATAGGCCCAGATCGGCGTCATATTCGCTTGCTGTAAGCCAAAGCTGAATTGCAGACCAAGGAAGCCCAGATTCATCTGGAGAATTTTTGAACCCGACAGGATAGGCTTCAAACCTGTGGAAGCCCCAACTGTCGTCGTCATTGCCTGCGCCATAACATCTCCTCACCGCTGGCGTTTACACCAGTCCGTAAAAACTGTTCTACGCGGATTTTCCATAAGCGCAACAATCGATTGCAATTACCATATTTAGGCAGTTTAACCAGAGCTGTTCAACGCTTGAAGCAAGGCTTTGTGATCGCTGAAATTCAAAGCACAGCGCGTAAGAAAATCGTCAATCCGTTCCATATCCACTGGCACAATATCGTTGCCAGGCGGCGTGATCTGCTCATCGTCGGGGAAGGTGCCGTAACCTGCGAGCAGGCAATGCCATGACAGGCTGCTATAATATTTGCCGATATCAAGCTCTGCGATGGTCGCGCCCAAATCTTCACCGCGAAACCAGCTGGTCATCATCATTTTCAAACTGTCCGACAGGTTCTGGTTCGCCGCATTATCGCGCCAATACTGCGTGTCGGTGCGGCGATTCACGCGGTAGTGGCAAACGATGTAATCGCGAATGCCTTCGTAGCGTGCAGCGATGCGGTGGTTGAAGGCGTCGCGGTCACCTGTTTCGAAATGACTGATAAAGCCCTCGACGGTCGTTTGCACAATATGGAGTGCCGTGGCCTCCAACGGCTCGATAAAGCCTTGAGACAAGCCGACTGCAAGGCAATTGCCAACCCAGCTGCGTTCAACCCGGCCAACCTTCATCGTTAAATGCCGCGCCTCGAGATCGCTGTTCAGCAACCCCAGATGCGCGCGCAACTCAGTCTCCGCTGCATCTTTATCAATATAGCCGCTGGCAAAGACATAACCATTGCCGGTGCGATTGGTCAGCGGAATGTCCCATGTCCAGCCTGCCGAGAGTGCGGTGACTTTTGTGTGCGGATTGGTGCCGGTTACGTCAGCAGGCGTTGGCATAACGACTGCGCTGTCATTAAACAGATTATCGGCGAAGGAGATAAACTTCTCGCCCAGCGCCTCCTGAATAATATTCCCGCAAAAGCCGCTGCAATCAATGAACAGATCGCCATCGATACGCTCGCTAGTACTCGTCAACAATGCGGCAACGTCGCCTTTTTCGCTGACTTCAACCTTGACGATGTGCCGCTCCAGATGCTCCACACCCAGCGACTTCGCATGGTCGCGCAACACAGCGCCAACCAGATGCGCATCGAAATGATAACCATAGCTGACGTCGAACGGAAAATTTTCTCTAGGAATCGGCCCTAGTCGCTTCGCACTTAATAAAGCAGGCAGAAAGAACCGATCAGGGTGCGCCCAGACGTCACGGCCTGTGCGCCGTGCGCGGGTGTTATAAGTAAAGCTGTCGAGGCTGTGCGTATCGAGTTCGGTTGCGAACGGGTGATAATAGCTTTCAAATCCGGGGCGTTCCGACCAGCCATTGAATATTATGCCATTTTTATAGGTGGCATTGCACTTTGGCATCCAGTCGGCTTCGTCCATGCCCAGGGTGCGGAAAAAGCCGCGGAATTGCGGCGTTGAACCTTCGCCGACGCCGATGATGCCAATATCGGGCGATTCAACCAGCGTTACTTTCGTACCAAGCGCACCCCACGCTTTCGCCAACAAATTCGCCGCCATCCACCCTGCGGTGCCCCCGCCAAGAATAATAATCCGGGCAGGCGGCTTTTGCATTACTTTGCAGGAACGATCCGGATGGCAAAGCCACCTCCAGGTGCCATCCGCATATCCAGACTATCGGCGCTGGTTAGCTCTTTGCTTTCGATAATGATCGAATGGCGTTTTTCGGAGCGGTAATCGGCATCGTCGCCGTCGCGGTAAATCTCGGCTTTGTATTTTTTGCCGGGCGTCAGGAAATCGAGCTTCAACGAGACTTTGCGTTCCAGCTCATCGCCGACCGCGCCGACATACCAGCCTTCTCCGCCGCGTTCTTTGCGCGCGATAGTGACGAAATCACCAATCTCTCCGTTCAGCACGCGCGTGTACTGCCAGTCAGTCGGCACATCGCGGATGAACTTCATCGGTGCGGGGTATTTGGCGTAGTTCTCTGGCGTATCAGCGACCATTTGCACCGGTGAATAAATCACCACGTACAATGCCAGCTGCTTGGCGATGGTCGAAAGGATGTCGCTGTCCTTCTCACCCTTTAGGCTCAGGATGCCCGGAGTGAAATCCATCGGCCCTTCAAGCATGCGGGTGAAGACGACATTGGCTTCATGCTCGGGTGAGTTCTTGCCGCCTATCCACGCATTATATTCCATACCGCGCATGCCTTCACGCGCCACCCAATTGGGATAGGTGCGGTGCAGGCCGGTGCCTTTCACAGGCTCGTGGCTGTCGATGCCAATTTTATACTTCGCCGCCGCCTCCAGCACGCGCAGCTGGTGGTTTACCATCCACTGCCCCTGATGCCATTCGCGGAATTTTTTGCCATCGGCATCCTGCCGCTCCATCTGCCCCGCGTCTGTCACATAGCCGGTTTTGACGACCATAAAATTGTTATCGGCAGCGAATTTGAACGCTGTATCAAACTGCTTTTCATAATGCGTTGCCGCCCCGCCAGTTTCATGATGCCCGATCAACCGCACGCCCTTTTTCTTGGCATAGGCAACCAGCATTTTGACATCGAAATCTTCGGTGGGCTTGGCAAAATCCATGTCATAGCCATTGCCGAACCAGTCGCCGTCCCAGCCGGCATTCCAGCCTTCGACCAAAAGATGCGGGATCTTGTTGGCTGACGCAAAATCGATGTAGCGCTTCACATTCTCGTTGGTCGCTCCGTGCTTTGGCCCGCGCGCCCATGACCATTCGTTCTTGATCATGTTCCACCAGACGCCGGCAAATTTGCCCGGCTTGATATAGCTGACATCACCCAGCCTGTTTGGCTCGTTGAGGTTCAGCATAAGGTGGCTTTGATACACACCCGCTGCGTCATCGGCGATAATCAGCGTGCGCCACGGTGTCTGCCACGCACCCTTTTTCTGCACTTTAGGCTCGCCTGCTCCTGGATGAAGCGCAGCGCGCAACGTGTTCCCCTCGGTCCGCGATACCGCCATGCCCGAATAATCGACCAACGCCGCCTCATGCAGCGCAACGTGCGTACCATCGGCCAGCTTCATCGTTACTGGCGTGTCGGCGTTGCTGATCGCCGACAAAGGCGTTTTGTTGTACAGATACTCCTCACGGTTCCACAGGAACGCGGGCTTCCACCATGCCGTTGCATCGCTGGCAAAGGCGAATTCGGTAAGCTCGTCAGCGATATTGGCTTGCGGCAAATTGGGCTGTTCTGGGAATTCATAGCGAAAGCCGATACCGTCGTTGAAGATGCGGAATGTGACGGTAAAAACGCGTGCAAGTGCTGTGGTTTCCTTCAAATGCACTTTCAGCTCGCGGTGGTTGTTGCGAATGTTGGTCCACTCGCCCCATGGCTGCGTCCAGCTTTCGTCGAAGTCTTTCACCTCTTGGCCGGTTACCGACAAACGGCGGTCGAGTTTTACAACATCGGTAAACAGAAAACCGAGCTTGGATGGCGCAACAATCGGCTTGCCTTTGCGGGCAACGCTATAGGCAACGCGACCATCGCCATCGATGTTCAGCTCAACTGCCACATTGCCATCGGGAGAGGATGCTGTGGCGACTGTCTCGGCAAAGGCCGATGGAGCCAATGTCACCAATCCAGCGGCGGCGACCACGCCTGCGCATTTCTTCAACATCCTCATTCTCCTCTATGCAATCCGTTCAGCGATCACGCCGCCGAACGCGGGCAGTTCCCAAGCCGACGCGCCGTTGACGCTTTCGATTAGTCGCCAGCGGTCGGGCTGTGCGGGTTTCCAGCGCGTTGGCTCACCCGAAAAATTATAGGCGCAAACCAGATGCTGCTCCGCACTCACCCGTTCAAACACCAACAGGTCGTCGCGTACCTCAACCACGCTGAGCGCGCCAACCAGCAGCGCGTCATTGCTGTTACGCGACGCAATCAGGTGGCGCGTCAGGTGCAGCAGTGAAGTCGGATCAGCCTCTTGCCTGTCAACCGCACGAGACGCATTTTCGGCTCCGATCGGCAACCAAGGCTCTGCGCTGCTAAAGCCGCCATGTTCATCCTGCGCAACCCACGGCATTGGCGTACGTGTGCCATCACGGCTCAGCGTTAATGGCCAGTTGGCAATCGCTTCGGGATCTTGCAATTTGCCGAATGGAATATCGACTTGCGTCAGCCCAAGCTCCTCGCCTTGCCACAGGATGATATTGCCGCGCAGTGCGATGAACAGCAGCATTACCATCCGCGCATAAGCATCGCGCGTTTCGGCGGGGGCCCAGCGGCTGATCCAGCGCGGCGCGTCATGGTTCGAAAGCGCCCAGCTTGGCCAGCCGATGTCGGGCGCATCAGGCCAGCTTTCCAGCGCTTGTCGCACCAAAGCGGGCGTCAGTTTTTCGGCGTAGAGAAAGTCAAAACCATAAGCGCTGTTGAAATGCGTCTCGCCTGCTGTGAAGGCTTTCATTTCCCCATCAGGCTCAGGGCCGCCGACTTCGGCCACCGAGAAACGCGCGGCATATTCATCGGTCAATGCGCGGAAGCGTTCGATGAAAAGCGGAATATCGGGGTGTGACTGGTTGTGAACTTTTAGCTGAAAATCGAACGGGCGCGTGCGCAGGCCTACACCTTGGGGCGCAGCAGGATTGTCCCGCAATTCCGGATCGTGCATCGCAAAATTGATCGCATCGACGCGGAAGCCGTCCACACCGCGATCCAGCCAAAAGCGAGCGACATCCAGCAACGCGTTTTGAACATCGCGGTTGTGCACATTCAGCTGCGGCTGCTCTTTCAGAAAATTGTGCATGTAATATTGTCGCCGCCGCGCATCCCATGTCCAGGCGGCCCCGTGAAAAACCGACGCCCAGTTGTTCGGCGGTGAGCCATCGGGCTTTGCATCGGCCCAGACATACCAATCGGCCTTTGCATTATAGTGCGAGGACCGGCTTTGCGCAAACCAATCATGCTGATCCGACGTGTGCGAAAACACTAGATCGGCCATCACGCGCAAGCCCACCCCGTGCGCCTTGGCGATCAGCGCGTCAAAATCGGATAACGTGCCAAAGATCGGATCAACGTCGCAATAATCGGCAACATCATAGCCGAAATCCTTCATCGGTGAGGTGAAGAATGGCGAAATCCACAGCGCGTCAACACCCAGAGAAGCGACATAATCGAGCTTTGACGTAATCCCTGCCAAATCCCCAATGCCATCACCGTTGGAGTCGCAAAAACTGCGCGGATAGACTTGATAAATGGTCGCGCCGCGCCACCATTCGCGGCCGGTTTCTGGATTGGGGAGGAGTTTTCTATTGTCGGTCATTGAATGCGGCAAACCATATATTCGAGTGGAGGCAACGTGATCGCAACCGCGCCGGGGGCGGACGGTGCTGTGGGGCACATGCCGTGCAACGACGACAATATCGTGGCGCGCGGATCTATCTCGACATTAGCCGTCAGCGGCGCATTCGATGTGTTGGCAACGATCAGCACTTCTTCGCCGCTTTCGTCATCAATGCGGCTAAACGCGAACAGGCCGGGTTTTTCGTTGTAGCTGCGCACGATGGTCTTGCCCCGGCGCAATGCGGACGACGCGATACGCATTTTGGACAGGTCGGCGACGGCACGGTAGATCGGATGATCCGTCCCAAAATTGTCCTGCGCATGCGTCGCGTCGGTGCCTACCAGTTCATTGTCGAGATAGAGCGCGACCTTTGACGCAAACAATGTCTCCCGCGCATCCTGGTCCCATCCGTCGCCGGCAAAGCCTTGCTCATCGCCCGAATAGACCGTCGGCACGCCGCGCATCGTGAACATCAACGCATGGCCCAACAACACACGTTTCAGGATTTCGGCGTCATCGGCTTGCGGGTTCGCGGTCCGCATATCGCGGGCAAAGCGACCACCGTCATGGTTGCCAAGGAACGTCGGCAAACGCCGCCCCTGCTTTGCGCTTTCGGCGTACAGATTGTCCGCTTCGATAAGCTGCTGAAAAATCTCTGCCCCCTGCTTCCCGGCGACAACCTCTATTGCAGCGCGGCGAAAGGCGAAATCGAGCACAGCGGGAAAGCCTGCAACGCGAGTGTGCAAAGCCTGTTCGTGAACATTGTGCCCCTCGTTCGCGACTTCGCCAAAAATGTGGAAATTGGGGATGCCCTTTGCCTTTGCCCGCTCAAGCATTGCGGGCGCAAACTTGGCCCAGAATTCGGAGTTTACATGCTTGGCCGTATCTATGCGGAACCCATCGACGCCAAACCGGTCGATCCAGTCGCCATAAATCTCGATAAAGCCATCCACCACGCGCGGGTTTTCAGTGTACAGATCATCCAGCCCGACAAAGTCACCCATCGTCGAATTTTCGCCGCGAAAGGTCGTATCGCCGCGATTGTGATACCAGCGGACATCGTTGAGCCATGCTGGGACTTTGACGGTTTTCTCCGCATCCGGCACCACCGGCGTGTAGGCATAATTGACGTCCGTCAGCTTTGCGAAATTCTCCGGCGTCTGCAGACTGTCACCCGCAAAGCCGTCGTTGATCGCGGCCCCGTCTGCGGCGCGACGCGCGTAAGGATAATCGGCACGACTGCGATAGTTGCATGAGCTGGTCGGGCATTCCTTATAGCTGATCACGTCGGCGCTGTGGTTGGTGATGATGTCCATATAGACTTTCATCCCGCGCTTATGCGCTGCATCGACGAACGCTTTGAAATCTGCATTGGTGCCAAAATGCGGATCAATCGCAGTGAAATCAGTCACCCAATATCCGTGATAGCCTGCACTTTCCTGCCCCGGCCCACCCTGCACCGCTTTGTTCTTGAACACCGGCGCAAACCAGATCGCGGTTACGCCCATGCCTTGAATATAATCCAGTTTCTGCGTCAGGCCTTTCAAGTCACCGCCTTGATAAAAGCCTTTGTGCGTCGGATCGAAGCCATGCTTCATCCGGTCGCCTTTGATACCGCCGGTGTCGTTTTTAACGTCACCATTGGCGAAGCGGTCGGGGAGGACGAAATAGATTACTTCATCTTCTGGCAACCGGTCGCGGACCTGCTCGATAGGAACCACCGGCTGCGCAATCGCAGGCGACGCCAGCCCAAACGAAGCAGCGGCAAGCGACAATGCTAAACATAGCTTCAATTTCATCGCCTGTTTCTCCTTCACCTTAGTTCGCACCGCAATGCTGGCGGATATACTCTGCATGGTCAGGCATGCGCGAAACCTTCGCAGCAATAACCTCTTCGATAGACGCCAGATATTTATCGACACCGTCGTTGCCGGGCGCGTCGGCCAAGGGATGATAGCCCGCCGGATCAATCCCCTGCCCGATCAACACTTGCAGCCATGCAACTTCGGTAAACAGCTCTTCATTGAACCGGAAAAGACGACCATTGGCGCGGAATATTTCAATTTTCTCTTTCAGCGTATCGGGCAATTCCAGCGCGCGGCACGCTTTCCAAAACGGCTCTTCACGGCCGTTTGCGTGGTAATGCAGGATCAGGAAATCGCGGATGCGTTCAAATTCAAACGTCATTTGGCGGTTGAACTGTTCGACATAGGCAGAAGCGATTTCATTCTGAGGCAACAGGTCGATTAGGTGCTTAATGCCGGATTGCACCAGATGGATGCTGGTTGATTCCAGCGGCTCAAGAAAACCACATGAAAGTCCCAAAGAGACGACATTCTTGTCCCAGAACTTACGGCGATGTCCGGTGGTAAAGCCAATCGGTTTGGGATCAGCCAACGGCTTGCCATCCAGATTGGCCAGCAAAATATCAGCGGCCTTTTGGTCATCCATATAGCCGCTGCAATAGACATGGCCGTTGCCGATGCGGTGCTGCAACGGAATACGCCATTGCCAACCTGCCTCGCGCGCAGTGGAACGGGTATAGGGCAGCAAGGTTTCAGCGGACTCGCATGGAACCGCCAAGGCGCGGTTGCACGGCAACCAATGCGACCAATCGACGTAGGCATTGCCGAGCGTCTCACCGATTAACAAGGCACGAAAGCCAGAGCAATCGATGAACAAATCGCCCTCTATCATGCGCCCATCGTCCAGCTTCACCGCCGTCACATCGCCGGATTCGCTGTCCTGCAAAACCTCAATTATGCGCCCCTCGTGCCGCCTTGCGCCCAGCTTTTCAGAAAACGCACGCAGCATTTTGGCATAAAGCCCTGCATCAAAATGATAAGCATAGGTCGCCCCGCCCATCGGCGCTTGCGAAATCGGATCAGCGGCGTGGAACCGATTTTGGTACGCCGCCGTCTCAGACAGATTGTAATGCCCCATCGGCGCGGCTTTGCCTCGCGCCCCGGCTTGCAGCCAATAATGGTGAAACGGGATCAGCCCCAGATCGCGCCCAACCGGGCCAAAGGCGTGCATGTATCGCTCACCCGGCGCGCGCCAGCCGTCAAATTCGATGCCAAGTTTGAACGTGCCTTTAGTGGCTTTGATGAATTCGTTTTCATCAAGCCCCAACACCGCATTGAACAGCGAGATTTGCGGGATCGTCGCTTCGCCAACACCGATCGTGCCGATGGCGTCGGATTCCACAAGATCGACGGTCCAGCCGTCGCTTAATATACGGGACAAAGCTGCGGCTGCCATCCAGCCAGCTGAGCCGCCGCCCACGATGACTATCCGCATGGGGCATTGCCTGTTCGATTGTGCCGGTAATCGGCGTTAAAAATTAAGGGTGCCGCCGTATTGATGAGCGGCACCCCCGATTTCTATCAGAACTTGTAGGTAACGCCAGCTTGGTAGCGGCGGCCATAAGTCTGGTAATCGATCACCTCGAGCGGACGGCCCGGGTTGATCGTTGCAAAGCGTTCATCCGTAAGATTCTGAGCCTGGAGGAAGAATGACATCCCCTCAAGCGCGCTGCCCGATTGGAAGTCATAGCCGATTTGCGCATCAACGATCATTTCGCCCAAAGCACGACGGCGCGTGCGATTTCCGCCGAAGCCGGACAGTTCGCCCTGGAATGTCGAACGATACCGGACGCTGCTACGCGCACTGAATCCGCTGCGTTCAAAATAGGCGGTGCCATTGGCAACCCAGCGCGAATAGCCATCGATGTCGCCATAAGGAGCCCCAGGAGCAGGCCGCAGCTTGCTTTTGGTATAGGATGCACCGCCGGTTACGCCAAAGCCATCCAGCGCCTCGGCAAAGACATCAAAAGGCAATGTGCCCGCAACTTCAACACCATAGATATTACCGCCATTGCCGTTGAACGGCGCATTAAGCGTACCGATCCGCGACGGAACAATTTCTGCACCCAACGGGAAGCCAGTATAGTCAAACGGAATATCGTTGTTGTAGATCCAGTTCAGCAGTTTCTTATAGAAAAACTGGGTCGCAATATAGCCTTTGGTGCCAAAGTATTTTTCAAAGGTCAGATCAGCGGCATTGGCACGGATCGGTTCCAGGAACGGGTTACCGCCGCTGCCGCGAATGATTGGCGTCGGGCCACTGCGGTCAACGCCATAGCCGATGGAGACGCGCATCTGATCCATACGTGGGCGTTGAATTTCACGCGCCAAACCTACCCGGATGACAAAGTCACTTGGTGTGCGTAGCGACAGGTTCAGGCTTGGCAAAACATCTGTGTAATTCGTACCCAGCGTCGTCGGTGTTGCGACTCCGTTAAAGAAAATCGCACCGCTGCTGCTTTGCGTCGCTCGGACAACCTGAACGCCAACATTACCGGTCAACTGGTTAGAGCCTATGTCGGTATCGATCGCTGCCTGTACATACCCGGTCAGCAGCTTTTCCTTGACGACATAGTTCTTCGAAATCACGTCCTGCACATTGTTGGGTACAAGGCGGTAAATGCCAGCTGCCAACAACGCTTGCGGATCATAGCTTATCACCGGCCCAAGACCCAGATAGTCCAGATTGGTCGGACGCAACAGAAACTGGTCTGGCACGCGCAAGTCAGCAGCTCCGCTGGCGAGCACGACAAATGCCTCGTCGGCAAACAATGCCTTTTCACGGTCATTATGACCGATGCCTGCACTGATCGCCGAAAGGAAACCATCAAGTTCCTTTTTCAGATCAAAGCGCAAAGTCGATAATTGGTCATCGACCAGACGGTCATTATGATAGCCGTCCTGGCCACCCGCAATTCCACCCCAGCCCATCGGCGAAGTTAACCGGATGAGGTTGGGATCGCTATAGTTCAGTGTCGGGCGGAACGTGGTTCCGGTGGTGCTTTGGGTAAAGCCAATGGTGTCTCGTGCACCAACGCCTTGGCCGCGGCCTGTGCCAGCGTTTGATTCAAACGTCAGCTCGTTGCGATCGGTACTGGATGTGCCCCAATCAAAAGTTGCGTTCCAGCCATTGCCGATATCCCAATCGACGTTCAGGCCGCTCGAGAACAAATCAGCCGAGCGAACAAGCTTGTGGTTGTTCACTACGGCTTCGATGTTGGTGAATGTGCCGTTGACGATATGGCCGTCTTGCACTGTGAAACCAGGGTTGATGCCCGCCGAAGTCCAGCCGAACGAGCTGCTGAGCGGCAGCTCGATACCGCGCTTGATGATGTCGTCGTCAAACTTTGAATAGAACAAATCAGCGGTCAAGCGGACGTTATCAGACAAATCACCTTGCAGTGTGCCACCAAGGCCAAGGCGCCGTAAATTGGTCGAGGTTACAAACGATTTGTTACCGGCGATCAAACGCGCGCCGCCAAAATCATTATAGCCCCAAGCGTTATATTCCTGAATCTGGTAGGATTCATCAACATAACTGCCGGTCAGCGCGATGCCGACAGTGTCGCCGCCAAAGGTATCGATATAGGTCACGTTGGCGCGATAGCCTTTGTCGTTGGATCCTGCGTTCAACTTGCCCAGATCGGTGAGGCTGCCTTTAAGGCCAATCGCAATAACTTGCTTACCAACTTCCAAAGGACGTGCGGTGCGGATATCGACGGTACCAACAAGGCCCTGACCAATTAGGTTGGCGGATGGCGTTTTATAGACATTAACCTGGCTGACCATTACCGAGGGATATTGGTCAAACTCAACTGCGCGGTTATCGCCGGTTGAAGTTTGCTCGCGACCGTTCAGCAGCGTCTGCGATAGATCGGGGCCAAAACCACGGATCGAGATAAAGGCCGAACGGCCGTTCAGCCGCTGCGACGTCAATCCGGGAAGGCGCGCGATCGATTCAGCAATCGACGCATCGGGCAGCTTGCCGATGTCTTCTGCCGAAATCGATTCGACAACCTGATCCGCCTTCTTCTTTTCGTTGATTGCGCTTTCGAGACTTGCGCGAAAACCCGTGACGAGAATAGCGGGCTCTTCAGCCATGTCCTCCTCGGGTGCTTCTGCATCCTGCGCATACGCCGGCGCGGCGACAAAAAGCGCGACGCTGAGCGCAAGCGCGCTCACCGATGCGCGGGATATAACTGTGGTGTTGGTAACCTTCATGACATGCTCCCCAGCATATAATCGGGACGTTGCCCGGACTACGTTGATACGCGTTTTGCGAACCGTCCCCCTGATTGAAGACCATTTCAATCATGGTGCATAACCAGTTGTGCATCAGGCGCACAGGAACCCACATACGTATTCAGACAATCATGTGACGGATGTTGCAACTATGTGACACCAGACGTAAGATAATTATCGGAAGAGGAAACCGAATGTCGCGAAAGCCGACATCATTTGACATCGCGCAACTGGCTGGGGTGTCGCAGCCGACAGTGTCGCGCGCATTAAGCGGCAGTCCGACGGTGTCGGAACACACACGCAAACGCATCGAAGCCATTGCGCAGCAGATGAATTACACCGTCGATAAAAACGCGTCGTCGTTGCGAAAGCGAGAGACCAACACTTTAGCGCTGTTATTCTACGAAGATCCAACTCCCGATGAGACCGGGATCAATCCGTTTTTTCTGTCGATGCTGGGGTCGGTCGTCCGCACCTGTTCGCTGCGCCGCTATGACCTGTTGATTTCCATGCAGCATATGGCGTCGAACTGGCATGTGGAATTTGAGGAAAGCCGCAAAGCTGACGGCATTATCCTGTTGGGCCATGGCGATTTCGAACCGTACCGCCTAAAACTGGATCAGTTGATGGAGCAAGGCACGCATTTTGTGCGCTGGGGGCATGTCAACGAACGCAGCCTTGGCACTGTCATCGGCTGCGATAATTTTCGCGGCGGTTATGATGCCACGCAGCACCTGATCGCGCATGGGCGGCGGCGGATTGCGTTCCTTGGCCATGCCAATGAACATTATCCCGAATTTTTTGACCGCTATCGTGGATATTGCGAGGCACAACGAAGTGCGGGGATAAAAGTGGTTCACGCGCGGCAGGCCGATGCAATCATCACCGAACAATCGGGCCATGATGCGGTCAATGCTTTGATGGCGGCTGGTGTTAAGTTCGATGCCATTTTCGCAGCCAGCGACATGATTGCCATCGGCGCAATCCGCGCGCTTTCCGAACACGGGCTGGATGTGCCCAACGACATCGCGATTGTCGGCTTTGACGATCTGCCCGCCGCAAGCATGACACGGCCGCCGCTGACCACAATTCAACAGGATTTTAGTAAAGCGGGCGAAGTGCTGGTCGATGCGCTGATCCGGCAGATCAGAAACGAGGATGCGAATACGACGGCGCTTCCGGCGCGGTTGATTGTTCGGAAAAGCTGCGGCGCGCATTGAAGCCCCCACTCCCCACATTCGTATTCATACCCACCCCGATTGCCCGCCACCGTCATCTCTGCCACTCTCCTAAAAAATATGCGTCTGGGGAGAGGCAATCATGAATAAACCGCGGCAGAGTTTCGGCAGCTTAATCAACATCAGTTTCGGCTTTCTGGGTATCCAGATGGGCTTTGCCTTACAGAACGGTAACATGTCGCGGATTTTTCAAGCGCTGGGTGCAAGCCTTGATGATCTGCCCGCTTTATGGGTTGCGGCACCGCTTACCGGCCTTCTCGTCCAGCCGATTATCGGGCATTTCAGCGACCGGACATGGCTGGGGCGTCTTGGTCGCCGGCGACCCTATTTCCTAGCCGGAGCATTGCTCGCCGCCCTATCGCTGTTCATCATGCCGATGGCGCATGTGCTGCTGTTTGCTGCGATTATGCTGTGGGTACTCGACGCTTCGATCAACATCTCCATGGAACCATTCCGCGCGTTTGTCGGCGATATGTTGAACAAGGATCAGCATACCAGCGGCTATGCTGTGCAAACCGCACTAATCGGCGTCGGCGCAGTAGCTGGGTCGTTATTGCCCGATTTGTTCAATCATCTGAACGTTTCCAACACTGCGCCTGCTGGCACGATTCCCGATACCGTACGCTACAGTTTTTGGGTTGGCGGGGCCGCGATGTTGCTGGCTGTCAGCTGGACAGTATTCACCACGAAGGAATATAGTCCAACCGAAATGGCCGCCTTTGATAGCGAAGCCGATCACAGCAACACCAGCACATTGCGCGCCCTCGCCGCACGCGGCAGCGGGTCGTCTTTAGTGTGGATTGTCGCAGGCGCCATCGTTGCAGCATTGGTTGCGCCGCTGAAGCTGGAAAAAGAAGTCTATCTGCTTGGCGCGTTGCTCGCGGGTTATGGCATCGCCAGCCTTGCCGCGATCAGCCTCGCCAAATCGGGCCGCGAGGATAATGTCCTGTCGCATATTGTCGGCGATTTTTCGGGGATGCCGCAAGTGATGAAGCGGCTTGCACTGGCGCAGTTTTTCAGCTGGTCCGCGTTGTTCATCATGTGGATTTATACCACCCCCGTTGTCACCCAATATGCCTACGCCACCACCGATGTAGCGAGCGCGGCTTATGGTGAAGGCGCGAACTGGGTTGGCCGGTTGTTTGCCATCCAAAACGGCGTGGCTGCTATCGGCGCGTTGTTATTGCTACCTTGGCTGGCCAAACGGATCGGTAAAGTCAAAACGCATATGGCGTGTTTGCTGGCGGGGTCTGCGGGCTTTGCCAGCTTCCTGTTTATCCGCGATCCGAATATGCTGATCCTGTCCGAAATCGGGCTGGGCCTTGCCTGGGCCTCGATTCTTGCGATGCCTTACGCGATTTTGGCGTCGGCTCTGCCGCAGCAGAAACTGGGCATTTATATGGGGCTGTTCAATGTGTTTATTGTCGTGCCGCAGTTGTTGGTAGCAACCGCGATGGGGACTGTCCTGAAACAGTTTTTCCCGACCGAACCGATCTGGACAATGGCCTTTGCAGCGGTTGTAATGGCACTGGCGGCGCTGGCGATGTTGCGGGTTCCGGAGCCGGAATAGATTTTCACTCCTACCTCAACCGTTTGCCCTGAGTAGGTGCAGAGCGAAGCGAAGTGCCGTATCGAATGGCTTGGGGTGCGAAACATGCTTCGATACGCCACTTCGGACTACGTCCTCAGCAGCTACTCAGCACGAACGGGTTTCGGAGATCGACCACAACTGACCAAGCTACCCGTGCGCGCCGAAATGGTTAGCGATGGCGGTGCCGATGCGTAGGATTAACGCATAGGATTGTGCCATGGGTTCGATAAAGCTGGTGTGGATTCCGGCATAGGCTTGCTCTGCACCATCAGGATAATCGGTCGCCTCAATCACATCAAAATCGTCGATGCTTGGCGCGGACACCGGGAACGCTCGGCGGAATTGGTCGAGCGCGTCGTCGATCCGCATTGCAAAGACCATCTCCAGCACATCGTCGCGGCTGATATCGTTGGAGCGTGAGAACGCCGGAACTTGCACAGCGAGCAAAAACAGATGCTGCATCAATGCCAACCGCAGCGCCTGCAATACACCGAGCGACCGGCGCAAATCTTCGCGGCCTGCGATTTCGACATCGCTATCGACCAGTTTTAGCAACCGGTGGAGTTTCAACGCATCGACACGCAGCCGCGAAGTGAGCGTGCGAAACGCGCTGTTGCGGTCATCGACGGTCAGCCGCTCGGCCA
>JANOTI010000229.1:0-1908 GCA_031416255.1 Sphingomonadales bacterium
TGTTGATCGAGCGCGAGCTGGTCGAACGGTTGCCGACGTCAAGTTCTTGGCAAAGGTTAAGCGCTACGCCGGTGCGGAGCGTAACCAGCGTAACAGGTATCCCGGCGGAAGGCGCAAGTTTCGTGCTTGCCGAGAACAGCTACACGCTCGACATCAACCGCCACCATGACGGCTGGATTCGCTTTACTGCACCCGGCAGCGCTGGTCGGGCGGATGCAACTTATCGCGCCGGGCTGGTGCCGGGGTGGCCAGATCTGCCCGAAGCGATCAGCATATCCGTGTTGCGGATAGCGGCGCATTTGCATGCTCACCGTGACGCGGCGGATGACACCGGACCGCCCACTGCCGTGGCGTCGCTGTTGCGGCCGTGGCGGCGGATGCGGCTCACTTAATCCCTAACCTGCCCTTCTCCTGAAGAGGAAGGGCCAAGATCAAGGATCAGATCATGACCGAATTATCCGGCACGCTGCGTGAGCGGGTCACACTTGAACGACGTCTGGGCAACCGCGATGCGCTTGGCGGCGCTGTTGGCGCTTATGCCTATGAAGGGGCCGTTTGGGCGGCGGTGTCGCCTTTGATCCCCGCCGATTTGACCGCAGCCGATAGCGTGTCGGCGCTGCCACGCTGGCAAGTGACGATGCGCAAACGCGAAGGGGTGGACTTCAAAACCCGTCTTGTATGGCGTGGCCGTTTCTTGGGTGTGCGCGCTGTGGTCAGCGACCCGCGCGATCCGGCGCGGATGGTGCTGACCTGTCAGGAAAAGCGCTAAGCTCCCTCTCCAGTGGGAGAGGGATGGGGAGGCTACATGTTTGAAAAATTGCAAGATGCCGCAAACAAGCGTGCGGACCGGCTTTTGATGCGGCTGATCCGTCGCCTCGCTTCGCGGCCTGTGCCACCGGGGGTCGAAGTAAAAGCCTTGCCCGATGGCGTTGAACTATCGGGAAAGCGCCTGAAGCGCCGGATGATCGATGATCCCCATTTAAGGAATTTTGGCCAATGACAGATGCTGTTCGGGTTGTGCAATCCGCTCTTGTCGCTGCGTTAGAGGCGCATCCTGCGATCGCCGCGGCGTATTGCGGCGTTTTTGACGGGCCAGAGCCGCGTGCGGCCTTTCCCTATATCTCGGTTACCGAAGGGGTGGTGACGGACTGGAGCACAAAGACCGCAACGGGGCGTGAATTCCGCATGGCACTGACCGTGTGGGACGAGGGCGAAGAAGCGGCGCGGTTGCACGATCTAATCGGGCATGTCGAGGATGCGGTGGCGGCTTTGCCCCGCGATCTGCCCGGTTGGCGCGTGGCCAGCATTGCTTTTGTGCGTTCGTTTATCGTGCGCGATGCTGCGGGGCCTTGGGCCGGGTTGGTTGAATACCGGCTACGGGTTCTTGAAACTTGATTACGCCAT
The DNA here is from genome assembly GCA_031416255.1 of Sphingomonadales bacterium. GTDB lineage: Bacteria > Pseudomonadota > Alphaproteobacteria > Sphingomonadales > Sphingomonadaceae > Sphingorhabdus_B. Next base: position 1,405 of record JANOTI010000229.1, read on the forward strand.
AGGATAGTCTGAAAGCCGCCGTTTGCGCTTTTGCCGTGGCGGTTCTTTACACTCTGGCAATAACACCGCCGGATCGCGGCTTTTGGGCTCGATATTCGGCAAGCGACCATCGGGCGAAACCGCCTCTTTCGGAATCGGCGTCGTCGAAACCGGAACCACCACCGCCTGATCAGAGCACACATGCTGCGCCGCAGGTGTTGCAGCAAAACTGAAAATCGCACTCGCCCCCGCGAGCATAGAAATCATCAACATGGCGACCTCCTCTCCCAATGAGTCGTCCAATGCAGGAGACAGTAATCATGCCAGCAGAAAAAGGAAGTGCCTTCTTGTTAAAGGTAGGCGATGGCGCAGAGCCGCCGGTTTACACGACCGTCGCCGGGCTGCGCACGACGCAATTGTCTATCAATGGCGATCCGGTTGTTATTACCAACAAAGGATCCGGGGCATGGCGCGAATTGCTATCGGGCGCGGGTGTGCGTTCGGTGTCGGTTTCGGGGGCCGGTG
>JANOTI010000230.1:0-12477 GCA_031416255.1 Sphingomonadales bacterium
CTAAAAGAACGCGGCTGGACTGGCCGGGCAACAGAATAGTTACGGCGGCCCGGGGGTGCCGAGCAACAGAAACCCCCATCAATAGCGTGAGCCGAGCAACAGAATTCCGGGACCTTATATTTCACGCTGTCTTCTAAACCGTTAGCGCTGATCCTGTCGAAGCACGTGTTTCGGCATAAACCGTAGCTTAAACCTTGGGACGTCGTTGGCCTCCGGCCAGCTTCGCTTCCGACAGGCTCAGGACTAACGGTTTTTAAGAACTGACTTCAATCAGCACCGAATTGCTGGTGATATTCCACCGCCTGCAACATCTTGGACGACGCCAGAAACACCGCGCCCATGCACAAAGCAAAGAACAGCCAGCCGACTTTGCCCTGATACTGCTCCATATAGTCCTGACCCCGCTTCACCGCGCCCAAAGCAAGCGGGTACGTGATGAGGAAGACCTCTGCTTTGGTCTTGATCTGGAACAGGCGGGCAAGTTTTTTCATAGGTTAACACGCATATAAGCATAGCCTGTGCCAGCCCTAGAAATGCTGGGGTCACGATGGTTAATGGCTGCGCGGTTTGTAAAGGATTTCGACGGTTTCAAACTGATTTGGTTGCAATATCTGCGGCCCTCTTAATCAGTTTGCCCTGAGTAGGCGCCGAGCGCAGCGAGGTGCCGTATCGAAGGGCTTTAAGTACGCAACGGGTCTTTCGATACGCAACTTCACTGCGTTCAGTAGCTACTCAAGACGAACGGTGGTTTGGAAAACTAGGTTAGCGTGAGTAAGCCACGCTCAGTCAACAACGCCAACCGCGCCGCCTGAACGTGTGCCACCAACGCCGGATCACCCAATTGGCCCGGTGCAATGCTCTCCGGCCAATGCGCCGCGATTACCTCTGCCATCCGGTCAAGCTTCGCCTCATCCGCCATGAACCGCGCATCGACCGTCACAGGGTCCGCCACCACGCGCAGTCGCAAACAAGCCGGGCCACCACCATTGGCCATCGACTGGCGCACATCGACGGGGACGAGTTTGCGGATCGGGCCGTTGCCCGCGATATGGTCTTGCAACCAGCCCCAGACGTTTGCGTTATTCTGCGCCTCGGTCGGCAGAATTAGTGCCATTTCGCCGTCGGGCAATGTTACCAATTGTGCGTTGAAGAGGTAACTTTGCACCGCATCGGCCAAGCTAACGCGGTCGGCGGGGACGATAACGATTTCTGCCTCCGGCATGATTGCGCGGATCGCGGCATAGGCAGCCTCTGGCTCTTCAAACGCCTGTTCGTGGGTGAATAAGACGCGTTCATTGGCAACCGCGACGACATCATTGTGGAACGCACCCGCCGCAATTGCCGCCTCGGATTGCTGAATAAACAACGTGCGTTCGGGGTTGAGGCCATGGGCGCGCGCAATCGCTTTGGACGATTCGATATGCTGCCGTGCAGGGAAGGGGCCGCCGGATTTTCCGTAAACGAAGATTTCCAGTCCCGCCTCATCGTGCGACGGGCACAGACGCATGAAATTGGCAGCACCTTCATCGCCATAGGGGGGCGGCACGGGGCCGTGGACAGCGAAATGCTGCGTATCGGCAAAGGCCACCTGCAGTTGCGCGGACGTTCCGGTCCATTCATGGCTGCGATGCGCCATGGTGAGCAGGTTGGCGGCGGATAAATGGCAGCGGCCATCTGCAGTATCAGGGGCAGGGGAGACCGTCGCTGCATTGGCGGCCCACATCGCCGACGCCGAAAACGCGGCGGCGCGGATGTGCGCCTCGGCGTTGGCCATATCGGTGGCAAGGCCCGTCAGCCAGTCATTGTTCGGCCGATCAAGCGGCATGAAAAAACCTTGCGCCAAGCCAAGCCGAAGATTAGCGCGCATCTTTTCCAGGCCTTGCAACGCCGCTGCACGCGGTTGCGACACGGCGCCCGCGTTGTTGGCAGAGGCCAGATTTCCGGCGCTTAGCCCTGCGTAATTGTGGCTCGGACCGATGATGCCATCGAAATTGATTTCAACCAGCGCCATTGATTAGGACCTTGGCACATGCGTGACGGTATCGCCAGCTTCCACACCCAGCAAGCGCGCACAGCCGGGGTCAAGGCGGACTTCGTCGCCTTCGAATTCCACCCAGCCATAAGCGGTGCGGAAATCACTCAAACGACCTACGGTCACCAGCCGTTTTTCGCCGTCTTTGTGATCGCCCAGCCGGTCATCAATCCAGGATATGCGCGAATCTACCGCGTCGTGCACGCTGCGGATCTGGTCGGTGCGCACCGTCATGGTCGGGCCGCCGTCGAAAATATCGACATATTTCTCCCACGCGAAGCCTTCCTCCTCCAACATCCGCATCGCGGCGCGGCCAGAGGGGTGCGGCACGCCGATGACGGCACGCGCATTTTCGGGCAGCATCGCGATATAGACGGGGTGTTTGGGCATCAGGTCAGCGATAAACTGGTTGCCATGCTTGCCGTTGAATTCGTCCGCATCCTGGAAATTCATCCCGAAAAACCGGCCCGCAACGCCATCCCAAAATGGCGAACCGCCAGCCTCGTCTATGACGCCGCGCAGTTCGGCCAACGTCTTGTCATGAAAGCGCTCGCGGTGGTTGCGGATGAAGAGATAGCGGCTGCGGGCGATCAACATGCCTTGCCCGCCGGATCGTTCGCCGGGGTGCAGGAATAGCCCGCCAACTTCTGTGGTGCCCTCCAGATCAGTGGATAGATTGAGGATGTCGGCGCGGAATGTGCGGCCTAACTCCTCGCTATGCTGCGTCAACGCACCAATGCGGTAGCTGTAAAACGGCCATTTCTGCCCGACAGCAGCGAAGATTTGGCAGGTGCCGCGCACTTCGCCTGTTTCAACATTTTCCAGCACAAACACGAACAGGTCATCGACCACTTCGTCCTCTGTGCGGGCAAAAGCGACGGCGGAGCGTTCCAGCTTAGCGGCCAAAGCTGTTCGGTCTGGCGGCAGGTTGGTGAAGCCACCGCCGGTGCGTTTGGCCATTTCGTACATGGGCTGCACATCATCGGGACGCGCAGCACGGATAATAAAGCTCATAAACTCCCCTTTTCGGCAATCCGCATCAGCGTAAGCGCGGATAGCGCAGCCCGTTCAGACAGGCTTTCTGTTATTAAAAATTCTTGCGGTGAATGGATGCTGCCGCCGCGCACGCCCATGGTGTCAACGACGGGAACGCCGCATGCTGCAATGTTATTGCCGTCGCACACGCCGCCGGTGGATTTCCAGCCGATGCTCAGGCCCAGATCAGCGCCGCATTGCTTGACCAGCCCGAACAGCTTTTCGGCTTGCGGGTCGATGGGCTTTGGCGGGCGGTTAAAGCCGCCGTGCAGATGTATGGAAACGTCATGTTCTTGTTGAATTTTGGCAATCAAAGTATTGATTTCATTGCGTGCATAGATTTCTAATGCGGGGCTGGCGGGCCGTAGATTTACGCGTAACACCGCGTTGTCCGGCACAACATTGTTCGGGCTACCGCCGTCTATTTTGGCCGGATTGACGGTCAATCCATCGCGGGTTAGCGCCTTCAATCTCAAAGCTAAATCCGCCGCTGCCAGCAATGCATTGCGGCCATCCTGCGGATTGCGCCCGGCATGTGCGCTTTTGCCCGTGACGATGATCGAAAAGTTCCCGCTGCCCGGGCGCGCCCCTGCCAATGTTCCATCTGGCAAAGCCGAGGGTTCATACGTCAGCGCCGCCAGCTTGCCCTTGGCCAGCGCTTCGATCAGCTTTGCCGAAGACGCCGAGCCGGTTTCCTCATCGCTGTTAATCAACACCTGATAACCAACCCGCGTGAAAACGTCGCTGTTCTCTGCCGAAATCAGCGCCGCGAGCATTACCGAAATTCCGCCCTTCATGTCAGCAACGCCGGGGCCGTTCAGTACGCCATCCTCCAACCAATTCTGTTCCTGAAACGGATGATCGACGGCGAAAACGGTGTCCATATGGCCGGTCAGCAACAGCTGAATCGGCGCATCGGGGCGCACGGTGGCGACCAGATGACGGCCATGTTCAACTTCGACAATGCTGCCATCGGACAGCACGCGCTCAACAGGCGCTGGTTCGACCAATTCCGTGTGTCCATGCAAAGAACCAAATGCATCGGCAAGCAGGCTGGCGGTGGCATTCAACCCTTTCAGATTGCCCGTCCCGCTGTTGATCCCCGCCCAAATCTGCACCTGCGCTAGCATCCGGTCGTTATCGATCCGCTCTATCGCTGTGCGTTCATGGGGGGCAAGTGATTGCATGTGTTACTAATAGCGGGGTGTAGAGGGGAGCGCCACCCCTAGTGAATTTCGCGCGTCGGTTCTCACCCCCACCGTTCGCCCCGAGTAGGTTCTGAGCGCAGCGGGGCCGAAGGCGGGCGTAGCCCAACTGCCGTATCGAAGGGTAGTTTGCGTACTCGCTACTTCGATACGGCAGTTCACTGCGTTCAGGACCTACTCAGCACAAACGGGGCTTTTGGATAAGGAATTGGCGCGGCAGCTTTTTGAAAACTAAAGCCCAATCCCCCGCGCCACACCGCACCATTCATCAATATCCACCGTCTCTGGCCGCCGGTCCTCAGCAATACCCGCACTGCGCAAGGCATCGAGTGCACCGGGTACGCCCTTTAAACTTTGCCGCAGCATTTTGCGGCGTTGACCAAAGGCGGCGGCGGTTAGTTTTTCAAGCGTCGCCATCGATACGCCTTCTGGCGCGACACCGGGGACGATATGGACAACCGCCGACATAATCTTGGGTGGCGGGGTAAAGGCGCTGCGGTGCACAGGCATGGCGATGCGTGCCTCACTGCGCCATTGGGATAGGATGGCAAGGCGGCCATAAGCATCGGTGCCAGGCTTGGCGATAATGCGCTCGGCGACTTCACGCTGAAACATCAACGTCAGCGATAGCCACTGCGGTGGCCAAATTTCACTAGTCAGCCAGCCTACGGTCAGTGCGGTGCCGACATTATAGGGAAGGTTGGCGGCGATATGGAACGGCCCGCCGGTTTCGGCAGCAGCGTCGATCTTCATCGCGTCGCCCTCAATCACGCGCAGCTGCCCGGGAAAGGCTTCGGATAATTCTTCAAGCGCGGGAATGCAGCGGCGGTCGCGTTCGACCGCGGTGACGTTCGCTCCGGCTCGCAGCAACGCTCGGGTAAGTCCGCCGGGGCCGGGGCCTACTTCAAACACCGGCTGCCCGACAAGTGAGCCGGGGACCGCTGCAATCCGCTTCAGCAATTGTTCGTCGAAGAGGAAGTTCTGCCCCAGCGCTTTGTTTGCCGATAACCCGTGGCGCGCGATGACTTCGCGTAAGGGGGGAAGGTCGGGATGCGCAGTCATACGCAGCTTTGCGAATACGCGATCCGGTTTTTGGCTGCTGATGCTGCCATGCGGATCGCAGCGATCATTGAATCGGCGCGCGCGATATTTTTCCCCGCAATGGCAAAGGCCGTACCGTGGTCAGGCGAAGTACGGACAATGGGAAGTCCCAAAGTAAGGTTCACTGCCTCGTGAAAGTACAGTGTTTTTAAAGGGATCAAAGCTTGGTCATGGTATGCGCACAAGGCCGCATCATACTGCGCCCGTGCCTCGGCATGGAACATTGTGTCTGCGGGCAGGGGGCCGATAACATCATAGCCTTCATCCCGGATTTTTTCGAGCGCAGGGCCGAATATGTCGATTTCTTCGCGCCCCATATTGCCCGCTTCACCTGCGTGCGGATTGAAACCGGCGAGCGCAAGGCGGGGCCGTTTTATACCAAAATCGCGTTGCAATCCCTTTGCCGTAGCGCGGATGCGTTGGCGAACAAGCCGTGTGTCAAGTTGCCCAACAACGCTGGAAAGCGGTATGTGCGTCGTCATCGGCACCACGCGCAAATCGGGCCCCGCCAACATCATGACCGCATTGTTTTTAGATATGCCGCACCGTTCGGCAACAAATTCGGTCTGTCCGGGATGGGTAAAACCGATGGCGTAAAGCTGCGCCTTGGAAACAGGGCCCGTTACCAGCCCAGCTGCGTTACCCGATTTGGCATAGCCCGTTGCCATTTCCAGCGCTTGCAAAGCGCAATGAGCGCCATCAAGATCGGGAGTCCCAGGAATCACCGATCCACAACTGTGGATATGGAGGACAGGCAAAGCATGATCGAAACGTTCGAGTGCTTGCTCGGGACTGTCGATGCGTTCGACCGGGCCATCCCAATGCGGCGCAAAGCACGCCATATCACCAATGGCGAAAAAAGGGTGCAGCTTCGCCGTTTTGCGCTGTTCCCAAGCTTTGCCGATAATTTCAGGCCCGACCCCCGCCGGGTCGCCTATCGAGATGGCGAGCGGCAAGTAACGGTCAGGCATCAAAATTCGGCCGCTCAATTATAGTCAATAATGGCATCACGCCTGATGCTGCGCATATACAGCTGTGCGCGCCGTTCGACCCGTTCATCTTCGATTTCAGCCTGGATCTGGTCAAAGGATTTTTGCGCAACCTCCCTTGGTGCATTGCGTCCGCACAAGACGAATACGCGAACGCCCTCTTCCAACGACCCATAAGGCGGGGTGGATTGACCGACGTTCAAACCGGTCATCACTTGTTGCAATGGTCCTGGCAAATCGCCGATGCGGATATTGTCGCGGTTGACGACTTGTGCGCCCAAGGACTGGGCAATCGAGTCAGCCGCGCCGCAGCCGCTGATTTTCTGAGTTTCTTCGGCAAAGCGTTTAACCAATGGTGCCGCCTGCGCCTCTGTCGTACCTTTCGGAAAATCGACTGCTATTTGTTTAAGCTCCAGTGTTGAATCACGCGGATCGCTCATCCCGATCTGTCGTTTGTCGATAAGCAACAGCAGGGATACGCCCCCTGACACGGGAACGACAACGATTTCGTTCGGGTTCATTTCCAACGCGGCCGTCGCGATTGCTTGCGGTAATACGTTCAATTTCACAAAACCAAGATCGCCGCCAGCAGCGGCCGTTGAAGCCTCGGAAAATTGCTTTGCCATATCTGGAAAAGGTGCGCCGCCACGAAGTTGTTCCAGCAATTTGCGCGCAGTATCATAGACCTGTTCACGGTTTTGTTCGTTAGCAGACAGATAGATTTCGCCCAGCCGGTACTCGATCTTGCCTTTGTTCGCGTCCATCTGCTCCAGCTTTGCCTTCACTTCGTCATCGCTGACATTGATAAAGGGCGTAACATTGCGGCCAAGAACGCGGTTCCACGAAATTTCAGCCTTCACCTGTTTGCGTAACGATGCGATTGATGACCCGATTTGCGTCAAAAACTTTTCGGTTTCAGGGATCGAACGTTTAAAATTCTGCTGCGCGACGCGACCGATATACTCTTCAATCTCGGCATTGGAAATTTCGATTTCGTTCGCCTCGGCTTCTTGAATACGCAGTGATTCGTCAATCAACTGGCCCAAAATTTCGACGCGCAGTTGGTCGCGCTGATCGGCAGGAACTTGGGCGGTATCACCGTTTACCAACAGCATAATCCGTTGATCGATATCGGTTCCTGTAATGATTTCGCCGTTTACAACGGCCGTTGCGCGGCGCACATTGGGGTCATCACGCTTGTACAATAGTTTGCCGCCCGGAATTTCGAGCGACGTTTCGGGAACGGCATCGTCAGGCACAGTCTGGCTGTTCGCTGGCGCAAGTGCGACCAGCGTGATTGCAGCGGAACCTAAGAAAAACTGGCGAATTGAACGCATGTATGAACTTCCAATTGTTGCACTAAGGCGCGGGCAATAGGATGCACCGGCTGAACAGATGATGAGCAGATATCCCCCTTTGCCTTGCGGCTGAATAATTCCTTAGACACCCAGATTGCGAAATGCCAGCCGGAACAGGAAAGTATTGCCGCGCCGTGCATCGCCCGTCGGTTGATAATCGCGCCGCCATGTGACCGCGAACGATAGACAGTCATCATCATAGGCGACGCCAAGACGGTGACGAATCGGTTCAAAGCCATCAGCAGAGGATGATGGGTCTTCATTTGCGCTGGTTAAATCAAGAATAGTTGAGCCGAATACCGACCAATAACGTGCCACACGCACCCGTCCGGCAAGGCGCACCTCTTCTCGGTCAGAAAGATCCTCAACTGTATTGATGTCGCGGTTCAGTTTAAGATAGCCGACCTGCACATACGTGCTGCGTGAACCCACAGTCGCGTCGATTTCGTTGCGGCGAATGGCAAAGCTGTCTTTGTCGAGCCGGAATCGGTGCGTGAGTTTAACGAAATCTTTGAACCGGAATTCGCTGCGTCCAACAACATCAGAAACTTTATCAGATAAACCTGTACCATCGGGAAAAATGACTGATTGGTTGGTAAGACGGTAGCTTTGTCCGATGTTAAAATCCGCAGAGACTTTGTTACCACGAATTGACCAGTCAGCGCCGTACGTAACGCGGAAGTTATTTTCGATCCGGTCATAACCGGGGAAGCGGTTAAGCGCGAACAGATTGCTGTCTTCCAGATCGACCGCACGCGAATCTTCATTAGGAACTTGCAAATTGCCGGTTGTTTTGGTGCCGACCAATTGCAGCCGTGGTGTCAGCATCTGTGTTGCATTGCCAAAAGCTTTGCCAACAAAAGGCCAACGCATGTCAGCCGCTGCAGACACTATGCCGCGGGTTTGCCAGCCGCTTTCGCCGCGATAGATTGCGGTCAAAGTGCTGGCATTTTCATCACTGTGATAGACGTCGCCGCGCGCTAAAGCTGTGAGAGTTAGTTCCTGCCCTAGACCCGTAATTGATCGCTTATCCCAGCGCGCAAGGCCAAAGGCGCGACGGGTATCCTGCCCCGATGTACGCCCAATCAAGAGTGTATTGGCCTGAATTTGAACGTTGCCGCCAAGCACTGGATCTTTCAGGCGAAGCCGGTAATCAACTTCGGGTAGCGCGATTGGGGCTAGCCCCTGACGGTCGCCAGTACGCAAAGTCTGCGTTGCCCAGCCTGCGAAAGAAAAATAGGAATCAGCGTCAATCCGCTCCAAAGCGAAGGTCGAGCGCAACCGATCATCGCGGCTGATATCATAGCGGCGCAGAAAGGTGCGGTCGCTTGCGACCCGCAACGAAGCGCTTGCCGACCAATTGGGTGTAAACTGAAAACGTCCCGATCCATCAATATACCCGCGAAAAGCATTCGAGCCGGTCGTTGTGCCAGCAGCGGTTGAAACGCGGTTCGAATAGGTAGCATAACCCTGGATCTGGAACGCACCTTTGTCTTCGATGGCGCGAAACTGTGCGTGACCCATTGGCGCGACTGAACTGAACAGATGCGCTGATACGGTCAAATCCCGGTTTTGCGACATCCGCCAATAATAGCCTTGTTCAATCTCGACACCGTTGTTGCGCGAAAAACGCAGGTTGGGAACGAGAAAACCGCTGCCAGCTGCAGTCTCCGCTGGATGCGACAGGAAGGGCAGCGGTATGACGGGCAATCCAAACAGTTCGATACGCGCGCCAGTGTATTTCACCCGCCGCTTTTCGGGATCGTAAACGACCTTGGCCGCCTTCACCTGCCAGCTGGGGTCTCTGGGGCAGCCATCTGGGCCTTCAACAGCGCACGGCGTATAGGCAGCTTGCTCCAGCGTCAGCCGACCGTCGGAACGCGTTCCGCGATTTGCGGCAAGGCGGCTGCCGTCTTTCAGCACCAGCAGCAGGTTTTCGACGACGCCATCCTTCAACGTATCGGTCAGGATTATGCTGTCACCATAAGCCACATCGCCGCGCGGGCCGATGGAGCGGATATTGCCATTCGCGGTCACTTCGCCAGATTTGCGTTTCCAAACTACGGTATCGGCACGCAAGGTGTAACCTTCGCGGCGGACGATGACGTTGCCCTTGGCAGTGACCACATCGGACACGCTGTCGAAATCGATCACGTCCGATGAAAAGGCGATGTTGTCCGCTTCCTCGTCTTGCGCTTTTTGTTCAGCGGCGCTGGTTTGCGCCTGGGCTGCGCTGAAACCCGTGCAAGCCGAAAGCAGTAATGTGCCAATCGCGACGCGCCGGTAAAGGGATGAGGGGGCAGAGCTGTTCATGTTCTTGCAGCGTCCTTATCGCCCATATTCGGTCGGGTCCAGTCGTGGCGTTGCACAGACAGGGCTTAACCTTGCGTGACCAGCATCATCTTTTGCTTTAATCGACGGTGGAAGTTCGCTTATAGCGTTGTGCAGCGGCGCACCGCGCTGAACCCCATTTAGCTAAAAGGCATTACATTCATGGAAATCCGCTTTGCAGGCCAGCGTCCGGCGGACGCAGATGTGCTTGGTTTCATCGTCACCAAAAGCAGCTGGGAGGGTTTTGCCTTTCCGCTTGAAAATTCCGACGCAGCGCATGCAACCGCTAAAGTTGCACGCTTTGAAGGTGCAGCGGGTCAAAGCTTCCTCTATTTCGCGCAAGAAGGTGGAAAGACCATTCGCATCGTTCTGCTAGCGGTCGCCGATGGCGATGTGGGTGACTATCAAAAAGCAGGCGGCGAGTTGATTGCAAAGGTGCAGACCAGCGGTGCGAAATCGGTTGTGCTGCACGCTGAGAATCTGTCGGTAAAGGCAGCAGCGGAAACCGCTTACGGTGCAACACTGCGCAATTGGCGGATTGATAAATACCGCACCAAGTTGGCGGAAACATCAAAGCCTACGGTGACAAGCCTAACGATCGTTGGCGCACCTGCCGAGGCAGAAGGCTTGTGGCCCAGCTATGCCGCAATCGCCGATGGCGTTGCCTTGACCAAAGAACTGGTCAGCGAACCGGCCAACATTATCTACCCCGAAAGTTTTGTAGAACGCTGCCAGCATCTAGCCGACCTGGGCATCGAGATCACTGTGCTTGACGACGCCGAAATGGCCAAGCTTGGCATGGGAGCGTTATTGGGTGTGGCGCAAGGATCGCGTAAACCAGCCCGCATGCTGGTGATGAAATGGGACGGCACAGGCGGCGCACAGGAAAAGCCGATAGTATTTGTCGGTAAAGGCGTGACCTTTGACACCGGCGGCATTTCGATCAAACCCGCCGCTGGTATGGAAGACATGAAGTGGGACATGGGCGGCGCAGGCGCAGTCGCGGGTGCCATGAAGGCCCTCGCGGGGCGTAAAGCCAAAGCGCACGTTATTGGCGTTTGCGGGCTTGTCGAGAATATGCCCGATGGCAATGCGCAACGGCCCGGTGACATTGTCACATCGATGAACGGCCAAACCATCGAAGTCATCAACACCGATGCCGAAGGACGGCTGGTGCTGTGCGATGCGCTGCACTGGGCGCAAGTCACGTATAACCCCGATACGATTATCGATCTGGCGACCTTGACCGGCGCGATTATCGTTGCCTTGGGCAAGGAACATGGCGGCCTGTATTCAAACAGCGATGATTTGGCTGCAAAGCTGGCCGCTGCGGGCCATGCAACGGGTGACAAGCTATGGCGGATGCCCTTAGGTGCTGCCTACGACAAGCTGATCGATTCGCCGATTGCGGACATCAAAAACGTCGGACCACGCGATGCGGGTTCGATCACTGCTGCGCAATTCCTTGGCCGCTTTATCAAAGACGGCGTCAAATGGGCGCATCTCGATATTGCGGGCACAGTCTGGGCCGACAAGGATGGCCCAACCTGGGCTAAGGGCGCGACAGGATACGGTGTGAAGCTGCTCGACCGGTTTGTTGCGGATAATTACGAGAGCTAGGACGAGCCATCATTAGAAACCGTTAGTGCTGAGCCTGTCGAAGCACGTCCATCGGTCATAAACGGCAGTTGAAACCTTAGGACGCCCTTCGACAGGCTCAGGGCTAACGGTGAGAGTTAAACGGGGCTGACTAAGCGCAATGCAAGTTGATTTCTACCAGCTGACCCGTGACCCGGCGCACAATGTGTTGCCTGTGATCGCGAACAAGGTGCTGGAAGAAGGCCGCCGACTACTGATCGTCAGTAACGATGCCGAGCAGCTGAAAACCATTTCCACCGCCTTATGGGCGTGGAAGCCGGAGAGCTTTCTAGCGCATGATCAGGCTGGGCAGGGCAATGAAGCGGAACAGCCGATCCTGCTATCACACTCCACTACTGCCGAAAATTCGGCGCGGCTGGTAGCGATGGCGGACGGCGAATGGCGCGATGAAGCACTGAGCTTTGACCGCGCCTTTTATTTGTTTCCACCCGACTGTACCGATCAGGCGCGCGCGGCATGGAAGGCGCTGAAGGACAAAGACGGCGTCGAGCGGCGGTATTGGAAACAAGACGGCGGCAAATGGAAGCAGGGGCCGTAAGCCGCTCTTGCCATAGCTGGCCGACGCGGCTAGACGCGCGGCCAACTTAATCACCCCCCAATAAATGGAGTTCTATCATGGCGGTTACCCGCACCTTTTCGATCATCAAGCCCGACGCCACGCGTCGCAACCTGACCGGCGCTGTCACCAAAATGCTGGAAGAAGCTGGCCTGCGCGTTGTCGCGTCAAAGCGTATTCATATGAGCCGCGAACAGGCCGAAGGCTTCTA
>JANOTI010000231.1:0-10957 GCA_031416255.1 Sphingomonadales bacterium
TTTGTCACACTGATCGATGCGCTTTACGAATACCGCGTCAAATTGCTCGCCAGCGCCGATGCTGCGCCCGATGCGCTTTACCCAAAAGGCGACGGTCGGTTCGAATTTGACCGCACTGTATCGCGGCTGCTGGAAATGCAATCCGAAGACTATCTGGCGGAGGGCCATGGTCCGCGCTAGTGTGCCCTAACAGGAGAACATCATGCGCCACACACTCGCCGCCCTTATTGCCCTTTCACTTGCCACCCCCGCATTGGCGCAAGCACCAGCGAACCCATGGCACAGCAAAGGTCGCGAGCTATTTTCCGACATAATCGCTATCCCCTCGGTCACTGACCGTACCGATGAGGTGAAGCGGTTGACGGAGTATTTGAAGGCTCGTTTTGAGGCCGGGGGAATTACCGATGTGGTTGTGAAGGACCATGACGGCACGCAATCGATGATTGTGCGGTGGCCAGCCGAGGTCAAATCGAAGGGCAAGAAAGCCGCCAAGACCCAGCCGAAACCCATTCTTCTCCTCGGCCATATGGATGTGGTTGAGGCATTGCCCGCAGATTGGTCGCGCGATCCGTTCAAGCTGATCGAGGAAGACGGCTATCTTTATGGGCGCGGCACCGTCGATATGAAGAACGGCATTGCGGCGATCACCAATGCTTTGCTCTGGCTAAAGGCCGAGGGGTTCAAGCCCAAGCGCGACATCATCGTATTCTTTTCTGGCGATGAGGAGACCGGCGGCAATGGCGCCATGCGTGCCGCGACCGAGTGGCGCTCGCTGGTCGATGCGGAATATGCGCTAAACGCTGATGCAGGCGGCGGGGCGTTTTTGAAGAACGGCACCAACATCGGCTTCGGCTTGCAGACGTCGGAGAAGATGTATCAAGATTTCACTTTCACCACGCGCAATTCGGGAGGACATAGCTCCCGGCCACGGCCAGACAATGCCATTTACGAACTGTCTGCTGCGCTAAAGAAACTGGAGGCACACCGCTTTACGCCAGCGTTCACCGAAACCACCAACGCTTATTTGCAGTTTCGGCAGAAACAGGAGCAAGGCGCATTGGGCGATGCGATGCGGCGTTGGCTGGCGAACAAGGATGATGGGGCAGCCGCTGATATTATCGAGGCTGACGAATCCGAGATTGGCACCACGCGTACGCGCTGTGTCGCAACGCGGCTAGAGGGCGGCCATGCCAACAACGCTTTGCCGCAATTGGCCCGGGCGACGGTGAATTGCCGGATCTTGCCGGGGATCACAGCCGAAGCTGTTCAGGCCGAGTTGCAATCGGTGGTTGGTGAAGGTGTTGCAATAGAGCCGATCCAACTGGCAAAGCCTTCGCCGCCATCGCCGCTGCGCGCGGATGTGGTGAAGGCCTATACCGACGCGGTGCATAAACGGCATCCGGGCGCGGCCATTGTCCCGCAAATGTCGCAAGGCGCGACCGATGGGCTGTTTTTCCGCAGTGAAGGCTTGCCGGTGTACGGCGTCAACGGCACTTGGGTGGTCATCCCCGACGACGAGCGCGCGCATGGCCGCGATGAACGCATTCCGGTGAAAAGCTTTTACGAAACGCTCGACCATTGGCACGACATGGTGAAGGCGCTGGCGGGGTAGATTAGCTCGCACGAAGGCACGAAGACACTAAGTTTTCCCGCGAAGCGGCCGTCTTCCCTTTTGCGGTCGGATGGCTAGCATGTCGGAAATATAATCTGCTACGCAGTATGGCTTGTTCTTTGTGACTTCGTGACTTCGTGCGAGCTAAACTTTCTCACTAAAGATATTGCGAACTGTTATCATAAAAACCCTTAACTTCGGACCTTTATAGGGTTGCGACGTCGCGCGATTCGGCCTAACGCGCGGCTAATTCCCTTAAGTTCGTGGCGCATCGGTCGTTACGGCATTGGCCCCATGGAAGGATTTTTAATGGCCCGCAAAAAGATTGCGCTTATCGGCGCCGGTAACATCGGCGGAACGCTCGCTCACCTCGCAGCATTAAAAGGCCTTGGCGACATTGTCCTGTTCGACGTCGTTTCCGGCGTGCCGCAGGGCAAAGCACTCGACTTGTCGCAATGCGCTCCCGTTGAAGGCTTTGACGCAACGATCACCGGCAGCAACGATTATGCCGACATCGCGGGCGCGGACGTTATCATCGTCACCGCAGGTGTGGCGCGCAAGCCGGGGATGAGCCGTGACGATTTGCTCGGCATCAACCTGAAAGTGATGAAAGCCGTTGGCGAGGGCATTGCAGCCAACGCGCCGAACGCGTTCGTCATTTGCATCACCAACCCGCTCGACGCGATGGTTTGGGCGTTGCGTGAATTCTCCGGCCTGCCGCACCACATGGTAGTCGGCATGGCAGGTGTGCTGGACTCCAGCCGCTTCAGCCATTTCCTTGCCGATGAATTCAGCGTCTCGGTAAAGGACGTGACCAGCTTTGTCCTTGGCGGACATGGCGACACGATGGTTCCAGTCATCGCTTACTCGACTGTGTCGGGCATTCCGGTGCCAGACCTGATCGCGATGGGCCTTTCCAGCCAAGAAAAGATCGACGCCATTGTCCAGCGCACACGCAGCGGCGGCGGCGAAATCGTCGCGTTGCTCGGCACTGGTTCTGCCTATTACGCCCCCGCCACCAGCGCGATTTCGATGGCTGAGGCGTATCTCTACGACAAAAAACGCGTGCTTCCAGCGGCGGTTAACCTGACCGGCCAATATGGCATCGACAATCTATATGTCGGCGTTCCGGTGATGATCGGTGCAGGCGGCGCTGAAAAGATCATTGAGATCGCCCTCGACGACGAAGCCAAAGCGAACTTTGCGGTCAGCGTTGATGCGGTGAAAGAGCTTTTGGTTGCATGTAAGGCGATTGATGGTTCGCTAGGCTAGAATGATACTCGCCGCTGCTTTGATGCTGGGCGCCGAACCGCCCAAAAGCGCAGACCAAGATTATCTGGTCTCCTTTTTCCTAGATACTTGCACTCGCGGTTCGGGGAGAGTCGAAGCAGGCGCCGTTTCAGAATCAAGAATCGAAAATACCCCGTACCCGATTCAAAAGTGGTACAAGGATGTCAAAGACACAAAAGTCACGGCGATTAAAAGAGAAAGCCCAGCATTTTTAGTCCAATTCGAGCAGACGCCAGTGCAACACGATGACTTCAAAAGTGGTTGTGCAGTGATTTCGAATAAGGTCGATTTCCACGCGTCGATCGTATCGGTAATGGAGACGTTCAATTACATTGTCACCCCGTCGTTCTTTAATAAGGCCAAGAAATTCTATAAAAACGGTGTCGAAGAAATCACCTTCAACCCCGAAGGCGTCAATTACATGGTCCGATTCATTCGGATCGGAGACGGCTACGTTGTCATGCAGACTGCTTTCCTTAACGATCTAGCTTTTCAGAAAAAGCTTCGTCGCGAGGAAAAAGCACGAAAAAATTAGAGTCAGGAAAAGCCAGATTATGAGCATTCTAGTCAACAAACACACCAAGGTCATCACGCAGGGGATGACCGGCGAAACCGGCACTTTCCATACTGAAGCGGGTCTCGCTTATGGCACGCAGATGGTTGGCGGCGTTACCCCCGGCAAGGGCGGAACCACGCATATTGGCTTGCCGGTATTCGACACCGTCGCCGAAGCGGTGCAGATGACCGGCGCGGATGCGTCGGTTGTCTATGTGCCGCCGCCGTTTGCCGCCGACTCAATCCTTGAGGCCATCGACGCGCAAGTGCCGTTGATCGTCTGCATTACCGAGGGCATTCCGGTGCTCGATATGGTCCGCGTAAAGCGCGCTTTGGTTGGCAGCAAATCCCGCCTCATCGGCCCGAATTGCCCCGGCGTCCTCACCCCGGGCGAATGCAAGATCGGCATTATGCCCGGCAGCATTTTTTCCAAAGGTTCGGTCGGCGTGGTCTCGCGTTCGGGCACGCTCACTTATGAAGCCGTGTTCCAAACCACCAATGAAGGCCTTGGTCAGACCACAGCCGTCGGTATTGGCGGCGATCCGGTGAACGGCACCAACTTTATCGACGTGCTGGAATTGTTCCTTGCCGACGATGCCACGCAATCCATGATCATGATCGGCGAAATCGGCGGCGATGCTGAAGAACAAGCTGCGCAGTTTTTGATCGACGAAGCCAAACGCGGACGCAAAAAGCCGATGGCTGGCTTTATCGCGGGACGTTCAGCGCCTCCGGGACGCCGTATGGGTCATGCCGGTGCAATTGTCTCCGGCGGCAAAGGTGATGCGGAATCGAAGATCGCGGCGATGGAAGCAGCGGGCATCCGCATGTCGGCATCTCCCAGTGATTTGGGCCGGACGCTTGTGGAAGTGCTGAAGGGTTGAGATTTTGAAGGGGTAAAGGATCTCTTTATCCGTTTGCCCTGAGTAGGTGCCGAGCCTTTGGCGAGGTGCCGTATCGAAGGGTCCTTCGATACAGGCCTTCGCATTCGCTCAGTCCTTACTCAGGACAAACAGATTGGGGTCACGACAGAGGTTTGAGATATGGGTTACGAAGGTCACGAATTCGAAACCGCTGGCGAGCCTGAGCAGGGCCCAAGCTGGCAACGACCCAATTGGCGCTTTAGCGAAAGCGACGAGCTGACTGGCGCGCTTGATCCCACGGCAATGGCGGTAGAGATCAAAGCAGCGGCAAAGGCAGCCGGCAAGACGATGCCAGCGGCTGATGCTGTGTCCGCCGCGGGCGATTCGATCCGTGCAATGATGCTGGTGCGCACATACCGTGTGCGCGGACATCTGGCGGCAAACCTTGATCCTTTGGGTCTTTCCAAACAAGAAATCCCCGCTGACCTTGATCCGGCCTATCACGGATTTACCGAGGCTGATCTGGACCGGCCGGTCTATGTCGGCGGGACGCTGGGCTATGACTGGGTGTCGGTCCGCGAGCTGGTTGCGACATTGCGCGCCAATTACTGCGGCGCCGTCGGCCTTGAATACATGCACATCGCCGATGTTGAGGAACGCCGGTTCCTGCAAGAACGGATGGAGGGCAAAGACGCTGCGATCACCTTTTCGCCCGAAGGCAAAAAGGCCATTCTCGGCAAAGTGATCGAAGCCGAGCAGTACGAGAAATTCCTCGCGCGCAAATATGTCGGCACGAAACGGTTCGGCCTAGACGGCGGCGAAGCGATGATCCCCGCGCTAGAAGCGATCATCAAATATGGCGGCGCGCTTGGCGTGCGCGAAATCGTTTACGGCATGCCACATCGCGGCCGGTTGAACGTGCTCGCCAATGTGCTGGCAAAACCGTACCGCATCATCTTCCACGAATTTTCCGGCGGTAGCGCCAACCCCGAAGACGTCGGCGGTTCGGGCGATGTCAAATATCACCTTGGCACATCCACCGACCGCGAATTTGACGGCATCAAAGTGCATATGTCGCTGGCGCCGAACCCTTCGCATTTGGAGGCGGTGAATCCTGTTGTCCTGGGCAAAGTTCGCGCCATTCAAACGATCCGCGACGATCTGGGCAAGCATGAACAGGTCCTGCCGGTTTTGCTCCACGGCGACGCAGCGTTCGCGGGCCAAGGCATCGTCTGGGAGTGCCTCGGCTTTTCGGGCATTCGCGGATACAACACGGGCGGCTGCATCCATTTTATCGTCAACAATCAGGTCGGCTTTACCACGAGCCCGCAATTCGCGCGTTCGTCGCCCTATCCATCGGACGTTGCCAAAGGCGTGCAAGCGCCGATTTTCCACGTCAACGGCGATGACCCCGAAGCCGTCACGTTTGCCTGTAAAATGGCCATCGAGTTCCGCCAGCGTTTCCACCGCGACATCGTCATCGACATGTGGTGCTATCGCCGCTTTGGCCATAACGAAGGCGACGAGCCCAGTTTCACTCAGCCGTTGATGTACAAAGTGATCAAAGGCAAGCCGGGCGTCAGCGAAGTGTTTGCCGCGCGCTTGCAGGCCGAAGGTGTCATCGACGCCAATTGGGCCGCCGAACATGCGATGCGTTTTGTCGCGTTGCTTGAACAGGAATTCACCGCTGGGCAAAATTATAAAGCCAATGAGGCGGACTGGTTCGGCGGACGTTGGAAAGGCCTTTCAAAACCAGCCGATCCAGAAACCGCACGGCGTAATGTCGAAACCGGAATCGCCAAGAAACAGATGGATGGCCTTGGTCGTACATTGACGACTGTGCCTGAAGGTCTGACCATTCACCCGACGCTGAACCGTGTGCTCGATGCCAAGCGCGCGATGTTCACGGCTGGTGAAAACTTTGACTGGGCAACCGGCGAAGCACTCGCGTTTGGATCATTACTGTCCGAAGGCTATGGCGTGCGTCTGTCGGGGCAGGATTCCGGACGCGGCACTTTCAGCCATCGTCACGCGGTCTGGGTCGATCAAAATACCGAAGCGAAATACATTCCGCTGACGACGCTGCCGCATGGCCGGTTCGAGGTTTATGACAGCCCGCTGTCCGAATTTGGCGTGCTTGGCTATGAATATGGCTTTGCCGGAGCAGACCCGAAAACATTGGTGTTGTGGGAGGCTCAATTTGGCGATTTCGTCAACGGCGCACAGACGATCATCGACCAGTTCATCGTGTCGGGCGAAAGCAAATGGCTGCGCGCCAACGGCCTAGTGATGCTGTTGCCGCATGGTTATGAAGGCCAAGGGCCGGAGCATAGTTCCGCACGGCCAGAGCGGTTTTTGCAGGCGTGTGCCGAGGATAATATCCAGTTCGCCAATTGCACAACGCCCGCGAATTACTTCCACTTGCTGCGCCGCCAAATGCACCGGTCGTTCCGCAAGCCTTTGGTAGTGATGTCGCCCAAGTCGCTGTTGCGGCACAAAATGGCTGTGTCAAAAGCGGCAGACTTTCAGGGCGAAAGTCATTTCATGCGGATCTTATCCGACCCATGGGCGCCTGGGGATAAGGACGTGAAGCGCCTTGTGCTGTGCACCGGCAAAGTCGCGTTCGACCTTATGGAAGCACGCAACGCGGCGGGAGATACGGGCACTGCGATTGTCCGGTTGGAACAGTTGTACCCCTTCCCCGGCGAACCATTAATCGCGCGCCTGAAACGCATGGCGAATTTGGAAGAAGTCGTCTGGGCCCAAGAAGAGCCGAAAAATGGCGGCTATTGGTTCTTCACCGAGCCCTATATCGAAGATTGTCTGTCGGCCGCCAAAATGGGCCCAGTCCGCGCACGTTATGCAGGCCGCAAGGCTGCCGCGTCACCCGCTACCGGGCTGATGAAACGTCACCAATCCGAACAGGCGGCTTTGGTTGCCGACGCACTGGGCCATAATGTTCGCGCCGAACTCCGCCGCCAACGCGGCACTGAAAAAACGAAATAACCTCATCCCATAATTATCTCCCCATGGAGCAAGCATAATGAGCACCGAAATCAAGGTCCCGGTATTGGGCGAATCGATCAGCGAAGCGACGCTTGGCCAGTGGCTGAAAAAGCCCGGCGAAGCTGTGGCGGCGGACGAGCCGATTGCGTCGCTGGAGACTGACAAAGTCGCGATTGAAGTGAGTGCGCCTGTCGCGGGTGTCATGGGCGCTTATTCCGTCGAGGAAGGTGCAACGGTCAACGTGGGCGCTGTCATCGGGATGATTGAGGCTGGCTCTGGTGCAGTGGCAGCTCCGGCTGTTGCGGCAGCGGTCGCACCTGCCCCTGTTGCTGCCACCGATGTTGCCGATCTGACCTTGTCACCCGCTGTCCGCCGCCTAGTTCTGGAACAGGGCATCGACCCGACCAAAGTCAAAGGCAGCGGTAAAGATGGCCGGTTGACCAAAGAAGATGTGCTGGCGGCGGCTAAGGGTGGCGCGCCTGCTGCGCCAGCCGCTGCGCTTGTAGCCGCTACTCCTATCGCTACCGCAGCACCGGGTGATCGCGCGGAAGAACGCGTCAAAATGACTCGTCTGCGCCAAACCATCGCCAAGCGTTTGAAAGAAGCGCAGAACACTGCGGCACTACTCACCACATTTAACGACTGCGACATGTCAGCGGTGATGGCAACGCGCGAACGCTACAAAGAGTCTTTCGAGAAAAAGCACGGGGTTAAACTCGGCTTTATGAGCTTCTTCGCTAAGGCCGCATGCCTTGCGCTGAAAGATTTCCCGTCAGTCAACGCGCAAATCCAAGGCGATGAGATCGTCTATTTTGACTATGTCGATTTGTCCGTCGCGGTCTCCGCGCCCAATGGCCTTGTTGTTCCTGTTGTCCGCAACGTCAACCAGATGGGCTTTGCTGATATTGAAAAAGCCATCGGTGCCTTCGGCAAAAAGGCCAAAGACGGCAGCCTGACGATGGACGATATGAAAGGCGGAACCTTCACCATTTCCAACGGCGGCGTGTTTGGCGGACTTATGTCCACCCCAATCATCAACCCGCCCCAGTCGGCCGTGCTTGGCCTGCACCGCATTGAGGATCGCCCGGTCGTACGCGACGGACAGATCGTGATTCGGCCAATGATGTATCTGGCGCTTAGCTATGACCACCGGCTGATCGACGGACGTGAGGCTGTCACCGCGCTGAAAACCATCAAAGAAGCAATAGAAGACCCCACCCGTTTGCTGATTGATCTTTAGTTTATACCGTTTGGGCTGAGCCTGTCGGAGCCCTGCTATTTGCATTACGGACTGTTAGAATTAAAAGACCCTTCGACAGGCTCAGGGCAAACGGAGTTGAACATGAGCGAGACCCATTTTGACCTGATCGTTATCGGCGCTGGACCCGGCGGATATGTGGCTGCGATTCGCGCAGCGCAATTGGGGCTGAAAACAGCCTGTGTGGAAAGCCGCGAGACTCTTGGTGGAACATGCCTGAACGTTGGTTGTATTCCTTCCAAAGCCTTGCTGCACGCATCAGAGCTGTATGAAGAAGCGCATTCGGGTGTGTTGGCGAAGTTTGGTGTAAACTTCAAAGGCGTCAGCCTAGATCTTGACCAGATGCATGCCGAAAAGGCGAAAGCCGTTGGCGAATTGACCGGTGGCATTGAGTTTCTGTTCAAGAAGAACAAGGTCGAGTGGTTGAAAGGTCAGGCTGCGTTTACCAGCGCAAATACCATTGAAGTGGCTGGCAAAAGCTACACCGCCGATAAAATCATGATCGCCACCGGATCGTCGATCATGCCTTTGCCGGGCGTCGAAGTCGATCAGAAAATCATCGTCGATTCCACCGGCGCGCTGGCGCTTCCCAAAGTGCCCAAGCACATGGTCGTCATTGGCGGCGGTGTGATCGGGCTAGAGCTCGGCAGCGTCTGGCGCAGGCTGGGGGCAGAAGTAACGGTCGTCGAATATCTCGACCAGATCCTGCCCGGCATGGACGCAGAAGTCCGCAAAGAAGCTGCGAAGATTTTCAAAAAACAAGGCTTTGCCATCCGCACTGGAACCAAAGTAACCGGCGCAACGGTCAAAGGCAGCAAAGCAACTTTGACCGTTGAACCAGCCGCTGGCGGCGCATCTGAAACAATCGAGGCCGATTGCGTTTTGGTCTCTATCGGTCGTCGTCCCAATACCGACGGTCTATCGCTCGACAAAGCAGGCGTTGTCCTCAACGCGCGCGGGCAAATCGAGGTTGGTCCTGATTTCCAGACCAACATCCCCGGCATCTACGCGGTCGGCGACGTGACCCCTGGGCCGATGCTGGCGCACAAAGCCGAAGACGAAGGCATTGCCGCCGCAGAATTCTGTGCTGGCCAAACCGGAATCGTCAACCATGACGTCATTCCCGGCGTAGTCTTCACCATGCCCGAAATCGCCGACGTTGGCATCACCGAGGAAGAAGCCAAGGCTATGGGCATCGACATCAAAGTCGGAAAATTCCCGATGATGGCCAACAGCCGCGCCAAAACCAACCGCGACACCGACGGTTTTGTGAAAGTCATCGCCGATGCCAAAACAGACCGCGTCCTTGGCGTCCACATCATCGCTTCGCTCGCGGGGACAATGATTGCCGAGGCAGCGCTCGCCATGGAATTCGGCGCAACCTCCGAAGACATAGCCTATACCTGCCACGCCCACCCGACTCACAGCGAAGCGTTAAAGGAAGCAGCTATGGCCGTGACCGGCAAACCGATCCATATGTGAGATGCAGGGTCAACACGCCCTCGCTCGGTTGGTTGCGCGGCTATATGGACAGCCCATAATCAGGAATGTCCTACGCGGCGAGCTGGTAGAACAATTCGTGCTTGATGCGTTAGGCGATGATTGGTTAGCCGCTGGTGATTGGGAGGCATGGGATATCCAATCGGCGGACGGGCAACATAGAATCCAAGTTAAACAATCCGCTGCCCGGCAGAGCTGGTCGGATGTCGATTGCAAGGCTTCTAACGCGCGGTTTTCCATTAAAGGCAGCATGGCGTGGACAGAAGCTGGCGGATGGGCTGGGGAAATATCCCGACAGGCGACCCTGTATATCCTTGCGTGGCATCCTTTCGTTGATGCGTCAGCTGACCATCGTGACCCCGAGCAGTGGGAGTTTTATCTGATTTCATCCAGTCAGCTTCCCGAACAAAAGAGCTTGGGATTGAATGCGATGAAAACGCTTTGCTCACGATCAACGGTTGGGGAACTTTCCCGAAGCCTAGCCGCATTAATTGCGAGAGATTCATGACAAGCTCAGCTGTCTCCCAAATAGGCCCATCACTCATCGACTGGCTCGACCTTTTTGGCATCGCTGTGTTTGCAGCGTCCGGTGCGTTGGCAGCGGCCAAGCAGCGCCAGACTCTTGTCACCTTCGCCTTTTTCGCTTTGGTAACGGGCGTTGGCGGCGGGACGGTGCGCGATTTGTTGATCGGCGCGCCTGTGTTCTGGGTGCATGACTGGAGCTTTGCCGCAACCTGTTTGGGGACCGCTGGCTTGGTGTGGCTGACCCCTGTCTCCGTGTGGAACGAACGCGCGCTGGATTGGTTTGATGCAGTCGGCATCGCAATTTACGCGGTGTTCGGAGCATGGAAAGCGTTGAGCCTGGGCATCGAA
>JANOTI010000232.1:0-7642 GCA_031416255.1 Sphingomonadales bacterium
GCTGGCACCAACACAAAGCCGGGCACTGCACCAACGGGTACGTCAATTCACACTGTGTACGGACAGATCCCCGCCGGTGTCGCTGGCGTTAGCGCGGGTGCTTATTCCGACGCCGTTACGGTCACTGTGACGTTCTGACGGGGCATGGGGATCAACTGAAATATGGCAGGCGGGTTTCATCAAGCATACAAAATTGCAGGACTGTTTGTTCCAGCAATTGTGTTGATCCCCGTTGCTGCGTCATCAAGCGCGCCGGAAACCTTTTCGGCTGCATTCAACGTGACGCCGCTGCGTATTGAACTTGATTCCCAAGCCCAATTTTCGACATTCCAGATACGCAATGATTCCGGAGCCCGACTGGCTCTTCAGGCGAGGGGGTTCGCCTGGAGCCAGATAGGCAATGAGGACCGTTTTGCACCCACCGCCGATGTGGCGATTTCCCCTTCGATCGTTGAGATCGCACCGGGCGAAATTCAGCACTTCAAGCTCTTGCGGCGGCAGGTGCGAACAGGTCCTGCTGAAAATGCTTACCGCCTAATCATCGATCAACTGCCCGATCAGCAAGCGCCAGCAGGCGGAGCGACCGCGACGCGGTTGCGTGTGTCGATCCCGGTTTTCGTGAACCGAAACCTTGCTGCACCCGCTCGTCTTGGTTGGTCAACCGATGGCAATGCGATCAACCTGTCCAACGCAGGTGGCAGATCGGTGAAGCTCAGCAAACTGGCCATCACTACACCCGACGGCGCAGTGCATGACTTAAAGGTAAAAGGGCCGCTTTATGTGCTTTCGGGCGCATCTGCGACGTGGACTTCTCCCGCTGCGCTGCTGTGTTTCCCTGCTGGGTCGTTCGTAACTGGAATCGTCGATAATGGCCCGCTGCGCGAACCCGTCCCGCAAAGCTGCGGATAGACTTTTACACAGCGCGGTCAGCGTCATTGCACTGCTGCATGCTGATGCGGCTTTTGCAGCCGACGATCCGTTTGAGCTAAAGTCCGACCCGCGTGATCGTCCTGCGCAATCCGGTCCGCTGCCGGGCGAGCGGTTGATGGTCGAGGTCCTGATCAACGGCGTTGCAAAAACCCGGCTGGTCGAACTGATTTTTGAAACTGACGGGTTGTATATTACAACTGATCAAGCAGCATATCTTGACCTGCCTTTACCGCGTGGCGCGACAGGGCGCATTGCCTTGTCATCTATCAGCGGCATCCGGTTCACCTATGACGCCCGCCGTGTGCGGCTGGATATCGAAAAGCTGCGCGCCGCCGATGGGCCCAATCTTGTCGATATGAAGCGCAGCAACCGCCAAGGGGATGGCGGGCTGCCGCTGACCGCTTTGGTGATTGATTATAATGGAATTGCACGCGTCGATGATCGCGGTTTTGCCGCATCGATGCTCACCAATATGCGGCTGTCGCGCGAAAACCTGTCGCTGGAAAGCGGCTGGCAGGTAAACACGCGGCCGGGAACGGGCATCGGCCATGTGACCCGGCTTGATACCTCGCTGACTGTGATCGATGACAAGCGCGGCCTGAAAGCGGTGCTAGGCGATTTTGTCGCCCCCGGATCGCTAAACCGCGCCGTTCGCATGGCGGGATTTCAGATCGGCACTGACTTCAGTACGCGGCCTGATCTGATTACCTATCCGCTGCCCGAACTTGGCGGCTCGGTTGGTTTGCCCTCGGGCCTCGACATTCTGGTCAACGACCGCCGTATATCAAGCGCCCCTGTGCAGGCAGGCGAATATGCGATCCGCAATGTGCCCGTTCCTATCGGGCGCAACAGCGTGGGCGTTGTCGTCAAAAATGCGCTGGGTGTCGAAGAAGTGCGCAGCGTTCAGTTCTACACCTCAGCCTCCATGCTCGCGCCGGGGTTAAGCCAGACACAGTTCAACCTTGGCTTCATTCGCAGGCGCTATGGCTTTGCCAGCAACGATTACGGCAAGCTCGCCTTTTCGGGGCGATACCGGCGGGGGTTGAGTGAGCGGTTGACCGGCGAAGCCAGCGTAGAGGTTGCAAGGCATTTCTATAATTTGGGCGTGAACGCAGTTGTGTCGCTTGGCGATGTTGCCGCGGTAAAGGCCGGGATAAGCCGCAGCAGCCTTAGCCCCACCGGGGTTAAACCGCGGCAAGGCACAATGCTTACTTTTGGCGTGGAATCGCTTGGATCACCAGTATCTGCAACAATCGAGGCACGCCACGCAAGCGCCGGTTATGACGATCTGGCATCGGCAAGCGGCGACCCTTCGCCGTTTTCGCGTATCTCGGCCAGTCTGAATTTCGATCTCAGAAAATTTGGGCAGCTGCAGGTTTCCGGCATCCGGCAATACCGCAACCGTTTTGATCTTGTGGGCAATCGCTACCGGTCGGACCGCAGCAATTTTGTCGGTGTCAGCTACCGTACGACGTTGGCAAAGAGAGTGGACATCTATGCCGATTTTGCGGTGGATCCGGCGCGGCGCAACTCGGCGTCGGTGCTGCTGGGTCTTTCGCTACGCTTTGGCAGCCGGACAATGATTCAGAGCAGCGCTGTGCGACAGAATGGCCAGATAGACGCGCAGTTTGGTGCCTATCGCCCCGATGTCCTGCCAGGGGACATTGGCTATCAAGTATCGGGTGGCACAGGCGCTGTGGATCGCTTGTCTGGCGGCCTGTCCTATCGTGGCACATGGGGCCGTGTAGAGGCCCGCGCCGAATCGGTCGGCGCAAACCGTGTCGCCAGCATCGGTGCACAGGGCGCATTTGTGATCGCTAAGGGAGCTGTGATCGCCGCCAACCGGATAGGCGAAGCGTTTGCACTCGTCCGCACCGGTGGTATAGGCAATATTCATGTGCTTCGGGACAACAGGCTTGTCGGTGTCAGCAACAAGGCCGGCCTGTTGCTGGTCACCGATATCCCAGCGTTCGTACCGGTAAAAATTTCGGTTGGTGCTGAATCGGTGCCAGTGGGCGCTGTGGTACGCAAGGAAAGCGGTCTGGTAAAAGCGGGCGCACGATCAGGCCGGTTAATCGAACTGCCTGTCGAGGCTGTGGTTCCCGCGACAATTCAGATCATCGATTTTGACAAACAGCTGCTCCGCCCGGGGACGATGATTACCGCTTTGCCGTCGAAATCCGAAGTTCTCGTCGGCTTTGATGGCATTGTCGAGTTCAACCAATCGCTGGGTGATGTCGAGTTTGAATATCGCGATGCGCAGGGCAGCCGGTGTTTTGCAGAGATACCGGCGACCCTGCAGATTGAACCCTTTGCCTATCTGGGCACCGCTGCATGCACACAACGGATACGCAGCGTGGACATCGCCGCAATGGGGATCAAAACGCCAGTCAAAGTGCGCAAGCTGCGCGATCAAAAACGTCCGATGCGGCCGTCCAGCCGGAACGAGAAAGCCTTGCCGCCCAAAATCAAAGCGTTGATGCCGCTGCCAAAGACCAGCGTGTTGGCGCGGGAGCTGCGGTTGTTTGGAACCTGACCGTTATTTGCCAAGCCCGTTGCGGACCATCAGGTTGGCAACAGCGGCGACCTCCGCCACCGGTCGTGCATCCTCCATCACGCCATAGCGCAAACCCAAAAACACATTCATCCCCATGATGGCCCAAGCATGCGCTTCATCAACAACGACAGAAAGCTCGCCGCGGGCCTCTGCCGCGCGCAGCCGTTCCAGAATGCGGTCCACAGTCCCGCGGTAATGCGCGTTCCACGCATCGGGCGCGACAAATTCGGCTTCGTCGATGATCCGGTAGATTTCTTTATGTTCGCGGGCAAAACCCAAAAAGGCACCCAGTGCGCGCCCCTCTGCGTCTATACCGTCAACAGCGTCCGCTAAGGCCGGGGCGACATTGTCGCGGACCTGCGCTGACATATCCTTAACCAGCGCCCGAAACAGCGTCTCTTTGGAATCGAAATAGGTGTAGAAACTGCCCAGCGCCATACCCGCCCGTCCGGTAATGCTAACCACCGAACTTTCGTGAAAGCCCTTTTCACCAAACTCAGCCGCCGCTGCGTCCAGCAGCGTGCGCAACGTTCGCCTGCCCCGATCGGTGCGGGGTGCCTTTGTGCCTTTGTTCAATTCTGCCCCCGTTGCCGCCTCGGCTGATGTTGCCCCAGTCAATGGTACCCCAGTCACTTTTACCAATGTGGCTTCCATGCCACGCTCCTTTGCAAATTTCAAAGCCAACTATCATATAAGTTGAAAGATGGTTCAACTTTCAATAGGGGCAAAAGCAGAATGGCGCAATCGCCACGTTTTATCAGACGTCACACAGGAGAGACTTTCCATGAAAAACAGCCCCATGATCCGCGCTGCTTTGCTTACCGGCATCGCATTTTGTTCGTCCACCGCATTGCCGACACTGGCATTTGCGCAGGACGAAGCCGCCGACGAAGCAGACAGTGGCGAGATTATCGTGACCGCTCGGCGCCGCGAGGAAAGCCTTTTGGACGTGCCGATTGCAATTACCGCGTATTCGGCAGCGGATCTTTCGCAATCCGGCGCCATCGACATTACCGCAATTTCGGAAACCACGCCGAACGTAACGCTGGAAAATTCGCGCGCAACCAACTCGACCTTGTCAGCCTTTATCCGCGGCGTGGGCCAGCAAGACCCTGTTGGCGGTTTTGAAGCAGGCGTCGGTATTTACCTCGACGATGTGTATCTTAACCGCCCACAAGCCGCTGTCCTCGACATTTATGATGTCGAACGCATCGAAGTTCTGCGCGGGCCGCAGGGCACGCTGTATGGCCGCAACACTATCGGCGGCGCGGTCAAATACGTCACCCGCCAGCTGCCCGATGATTTTGAACTCAAAGCGCGCGCCACCATCGGCAGCTATAAACAAGCCGATGGCGTTGTCAGCGTCAGCGCACCGCTTGGCGATATGTTCCGCGTCGGCGGATCGGTTGCACGGTTGAGCCGTGGCGGTTTTGGCGACAATCTGACCACCGGTCTTGAAAACTATAACAAGGATATCTGGGCCGGTCGCGGCACCGTTGAATTTGGCGGCAATGACGAACCTGTGCTGATCCGCGTATCGGGCGATTACACACGCGACAAATCCAGCCAGCGCGGCGGCCATCGCCTCATCACCAGCCTACTGACAGCAGCGCCGGTCTTGGCCAATGTCTATGACACACGCGGCGGACTGAACAATCCGGTGCAGGATATCAAAGCCTACGGTCTAGCAATGAATATCAGCGTCAACTTGTCCGATACCGTCACACTGCGCAGCATCAGTTCGTGGCGCAAAGATACAACCTTTGGCCCGATTGATTTTGACGCGCTGCCCGCGGTCGATGTTGATGTCCCAGGATTGTATAAAAACGAACAGCTTAGCCAGGAATTCCAAATCCTGTACGAAGGCGACACGCTGAACGGCCTCATCGGCTTTTACTATCTGGATGCGCAAGCAATCACGTCGTTTGACGTCTTGCTCAGCACAACATTGGCTAATCTCAACGCCTACACCTCAGGCAATGTGAAGACCGATACTTGGTCAGTGTTTGGTGATTTCACCTATGACTTTACGGAACAGCTCGCTCTGTCCTTGGGTGGCCGCTATACCGTTGATAATCGAAACGCGACGATCCTGCGGCAGACCAAATTCGGGGGGTCTGCCGAATTTGGTGGCACGCCGTTTATCGCCGCGACAACGTCGAATTTTGTCGGTGATGCGAGCTTTAAGGAGTTCACTCCGCGTGCCTCGTTGACCTTTAAGCCTACGCCCGACCATACGCTGTATGCATCCTATTCCAAAGGCTTCAAAGGCGG
The DNA here is from genome assembly GCA_031416255.1 of Sphingomonadales bacterium. Lineage (GTDB taxonomy): Bacteria > Pseudomonadota > Alphaproteobacteria > Sphingomonadales > Sphingomonadaceae > Sphingorhabdus_B. The sequence goes on from JANOTI010000232.1 coordinate 5,762, forward strand.
CGGCTTTGACCCGCGCGGACTTTCCACCGCGGCTCCCGACACCAACCGCGACGGCATTCGTAGCTATGACGAAATCTATGAATTCCTCAGCTTTGAGCCCGAAAAAGTGACCACTTACGAACTGGGCTGGAAAGCATCGATGCTCGACCGCCGCTTGCGATTGGCGCTGACCGGTTTCTATTCGGATTACCAGAACGTGCAAATCCCCGGATCAGCTGGCTTTGATTCCAACGGCGATGGCACCAACGACACCTTTATCGGGGTCACAACGAACGCAGCAAAAGCGCGGATGAAAGGGATCGAGTTCGAATCCACCGCAACCTTGGCGCGCGATTTTGCAGGCACCGGCTCAGCAATCACCTTAGGTGGCACGCTGGGCTATATCGATGCGAAATACGTTCGCTTCATCGATGCCTTCAACAACGATGTCGCCAATATCCGGGCTATTCAAAACACGCCAAAATGGACCGGCTCGGCCACCTTGGGCGCCAGCTTTGCGGCAGTATCCGGCATGATAAACGCCTCATCGACGCTGTCCTTCCGCAGCAAAACCAACCAGTTTGAAGTCCCCAGCCCGTTCCTCGATCAAAAAGGCTATTCGTTGTGGGATGCCAATCTGGTCTGGAACTCGGATGATGATCGTTTCTCGCTGGGGCTGCACGGCAAGAACCTGACGAACCGGCGGTATAAGACGTCGGGCTATCAGTTCCTGTCCGTCAATCCCGATGGCACACCGCGACGGACAGGTGGCGGTGCGCTGATCCCGTCATTGGGCCGCGAAGGTGTTGTCACCGCATTCTACGGCAACCCGCGCCAGATTTTCCTTACCGCTGGATTGAAATTCTAATCTCTCCCAGAGTGTGAAACTAAAAGGGCCGGTGCAGCAATGCATTGGCCTCTTTTTTCCTGCGTCAACAGGTTGACAGTCGGGGCCGCGTTCGCCATTGCGCACCTTCCCTTGCAGGACGGCCTTTGAGTTCGCTCAACACCTGCAACGGCGTGGACAGGTGGCCGAGTGGTTAAAGGCAGCAGACTGTAAATCTGCCCGGGTTACCGTACGCTGGTTCGAATCCAGCCCTGTCCACCAATTCTTCAGAAGCTGCTGGGATTTTGGGTTTGTCGCTTGCGACCTAAACCGTTCGTGAAACCATTACTCCCTAAAGCGCGCAGGTCATTTTGCGGTAGCCTTACTAGCCAGTTGATGATGCCACCGGCGAATTAGCGGCGATTTGATCGTCAGTTGCTATTTGGCGCGAAAAATCCAACTCAAGTGTATGTCCGGTGAATTCTTGCATCAAATCGCTATAGTCTCTCCATGCGGAAAGTGCTTCGCTAGCGTATTCCTCGGCTGTCCCTGCAATAGAACTCGCAAGTCCCCTAACGTCTGCCATCAACGGTCCTAACGCATGCAGCTGAGCGGCGTCCAGCATAACCGAGCCAATATCACCGTTCATCATAGAACCCATCTGTTTCCCTAGCTCTGTCCTGCGGTCAAGATATAGTTGAAAAGCTACTATCGACGAATGATGGGTTACCTCGACATCACGAATTCGATTAAAAAGTGCGAATTTCTTAGCGCGCAGCAGCAGCACATTTTCTTCAGATTTGAATTCTTGGTGGGAGGGCAAATTAGGAATTGGAACCATGGCTTGCCACATTTCCCAGTGGAACTGTTCGGCACGTGCCGTTGCCTCAGCTACATGCTGCGCAAACAGTTTGAGATCATTACCGCACGACTGCAACTTCAAAAAAAGTGTGTAGGCCGTGGCTGCGATTATCTCATCGGATTGCCGCTTCCGCTCTTTTCGTGCGTCCAAAAACACAAGCAGTTGGATTGCTAGTGCGATCGCTCCGCCGACAAGAGATCCAACTATTGCAGAC
>JANOTI010000233.1:0-6793 GCA_031416255.1 Sphingomonadales bacterium
CAACCGCATGTACACCAATCCGTGGAAAGCGCTGGAGCCGGGGCGGTGCCGCTATGGGCTTTTGCTAAAGGAAGACGGCTTCATCACTGATGACGGCGTTTCGGCAAGGCTGGCGCCAGACCGGTTCCACCTGACCACCACAACCGGCGGCGCGGCGCGGGTACTCAATATGATGGAGGATTATCTCCAGACCGAATGGCCCGACCTGAATGTCTGGCTGACCAGCACAACCGAGCACTATGCGGTGATCGCGCTGCAAGGGCCGAATGCGCGAAAAGTGCTGGAGCCGCTGGTGGAGGGCCTTGACTTGTCTGCCGAGGCTTTCCCGCACATGGCGATCCGTGAAGGAACTATCTGCGGCATTCCGGCACGGCTGTTCCGTGTGAGCTTCACGGGCGAACTTGGCTTCGAGATCAATGTACCGACGGCTTATGGACGCGCTTTGTGGCAGCGATTGATGGCCGAGGGTGCACACTACGACATCACGCCTTACGGAACCGAGGCGATGCACGTGCTCCGCGCTGAAAAAGGCTTTATCATTGTTGGGCAGGACACCGACGGCACGGTTACCCCCTTTGATGCAGGCCTTGATTGGGCTGTAGGCAAGAAGAAGCTGGATTTTGTCGGCAAACGTTCGTTGGCGCGGCCTGATATTGTCGCCGCAGGTCGCAAGCAATTGGTGGGGTTGTTGCCTGATGATCCAAATGTCGTTCTGGAGGAAGGCGCACAGATTGTCGCTGATCCCAATCAGCCCATCCCGATGACCATGATCGGCCATGTCACGTCCTCATACTGGAGCGAAACGTTGGGTCGGTCGATTGCGTTGGCCTTGGTTGCGGGAGGGCAGGGCATGATGGGTGATACGCTCCACATCCCCATGCCGGGCAAAACGCACAGGGCCAAAGTCAGCGGCATGCTATTTTACGACCCCGAAGGAGTACGGCTGCATGTCTGACGTTCTGACCCGTCACGAGCCTATTCCCACGACGCCATTTGTCGCAGCGGGCGTCACGATCAGCCTCGCTGCACCCATGAACCGTTATTCGGTGCGTGCGCACTCAGCGCAGGCGGTGGAAACCGTGCTGAACCTGAAAGTGCCGAAAAAAATCGGCGCGACTGAAGGCAGCATTGCCTGCCTAGGGCCAGACGAATGGCTTCTCCGCGCCGAAGCCAGCGCGGCCATGCCAACAGGTGCCGGGTTGCCGGTTGCTATCACCGACATTAGCGAGCGTTCGATATGCATGATCGTCGAAGGGCCGCGCGCGTCTGAAGTATTGATGTCGGGATGTCCGCTCGATCTCGACCAATTTGCCGTCGGCCGCGCCACGCGGACCATTTATGAAACGGTCGAAATCATCATCATCCGCGATGCAGAAAATCGGTTTCAGGTCGAGGTGTGGCGCAGTTTTTCTGCGTGGTTGTGGACAGCACTGACGACCGCCGCCAACCACTAACACAGCGGCATAAACCTTGGGGAGGGTTCAATGGTAGATTGGGATAAAGCAATAGACCTTGGTTATTATGGCCAGTCCAATCGCAATTGGGGCGGGATGCAGATCAATCCCGCCGTCTTTTGGCCGACGGCTTTCATTTCGCTTGCGGTGATAGTGTTTAGCCTGATTGCGCCCAAGGCATCAGCGGACCTGTTCGCTGCACTGCGGAGTGGCGCGGTTTCGCATTTCGACTGGTTCTTCATGACGGCTGGCAACTTGCTCCTGCTGTTTTGTGTCGTCGTCGCGCTGTCTCCGCTGGGAAAAATCAGGTTGGGTGGCAAAGGTGCGACGCCCGATTATTCCCGGCTATCGTGGTTCGCGATGCTGTTTGGCGCAGGCATGGGCATCGGGTTGGTGTTCTATGGCGTGGGTGAGCCAGTCACCCATTTCACATCCTCAATGGCAGGCGGTCCAGCGGCTCCCTTAGGTGGATCTGTGGGCGATGCAAACGCTGCGAGAAGCATCGCGATGGCGGCAACAATCTATAACTGGGCGCTCCACCCTTGGGCGATTTTTGCGGTTACCGGCCTTGCGCTTGCGGTCTTCAGTTTTGATTTCAATATGCCGCTGTCGATGCGCTCGGCCTTCTACCCTTTGTTCGGCAAAGCGGTGTGGGGGCGCACCGGCGATGGTATCGAAGTGTTGGCGGTGTTGGCGACGATCTTTGGCCTCGCCACCTCATTGGGGCTCGGCGCGCAGCAAGCAATGGCGGGGATCGCGTATCTTTATGGCACAGCGAGTTCTTCGATGACGATCTTAATCCTGATCGCTGTGATGGCGGGGATCACATTCCTGTCGATACGCGGGGGTATCGATCGCGGCATCCGCATTTTGAGCGAGGTTAACCTATGGATCGCCTTTGCGCTGCTGGTGTTTGTCCTGACCACCGGATCGACGTTGCAATTGCTCTTTGACCTTACCAGCAACATATTCAACTATCTGAAATTTCTCCCTGCCTTATCCAACCCGGTTGGCCGAACCGACACCGGTTTTTACAACGACTGGTCAGTGTATTATTGGGCGTGGTGGATCAGCTGGGCACCGTTTGTCGGCATGTTCATGGCACGCATTTCATTAGGCAGGACGGTGCGCGAATTCATTGCCGGGGCTATGATTGCGCCCACCCTGCTCGGGATAGTATGGCTGACCATATTCGGCGATGCCAGCATCGCTCAGATCGTTGCGGACAATGGTGCCCAGCTGGCCAACGCGTCGCTTGATACGCAATTATTTGTGCTGCTTGGCGCTCTACCCTGGGCGCAGTTTTCCTCGGTTGTTGCAATCGGTTTGATCCTAATCTTTTTCGTAACCGGCTGGGATTCCGGCACTCTTGTGATAGACACGATGACATCGGGCGGACGCACCGACACACCGCTGCGCCAAAAGACGATTTGGCTGTTCGCCGTCGGCGGAATCGGCGTTGTTCTGTTGCTCAGCGGTGGCTTGACCTCACTACAGGCGGGCGCGATTGCCACCGGCCTGCCTTTGGCTTTGATCCTATTGTTAATGTGCGCAGGCACGCTGAAAGGATTGCTGGCACTGCATAGGGCAAAGTGATGCAAGCGTGCAACGCCACTGACACATAATCCGGCCATAACGAAAATGCATGGCACTATAACCGACAGTGTCGAATAGCCATTAGCGGAGTTAATATCAGTCTGTACGCTTGGGAGGGCCGCGGCATGAAACTGCCACAGGAATTCGATCTGCACGCACTCGAAGTGTTTGTTATGACCGTCGAACTTGGCGGCATGTCGCAATGCGCCGCGTATTTGCAAGTCACCCAATCGGCGGTTTCGCAAACCATCGCAAAGCTGGAAACTGGTATCGGCGCGTCGCTATTCGACCGGACAATGCGGCCATTGGGTTTGACCGCCAGCGGAAAGTCATTGTTTGCGCGCGGTCAAAAGCTGATCGCGCATGCACGATTGACTTATGATGAAGTCCGCGAAGGCGCAAACCTACCCATTTCAAGCGTCACGGTCGCGATGTCGTTCAGCCTCGCCAATCAACTGACAGCGCCGATTTTGCGCCATCTTGGGTCGCGGGCAGACCGGTGGAATATCCGGTCCGGAATATCGATGGAACATCAGGGCGAATTTCTCGCCCGCGATATCGACATGCTGGTGACGGGCAGCTTCAACCTTGAACACCGCGATACGGTTGAGCTGCACCCGGTGTTTGAGGAAAGCTTCATACTGGTTTTCCCCAAAGATTTTCGCGAGCCACTGGATCTTGTCGGTGTGCCATCGTCTTTGCCCTTTATTCGCTTTTCGCGGCTGACAGGCACAGGGCAACAGATTGAGCGCCAGATTGTCCGGATGAAGTTAAAGCTACCGCAGATGGTCGAGGTCGAATCCTCGCATCAGCAATTGGCTTTGGTAGCCGCCGGGATCGGCTGGACCATCACTACACCGGTATGCTTGGCGGCTGTTCCGGAACTGATGCCGCAACTGCGCGCAGAGCCGATGGCGCGCGGCCGTTTTTCGCGCGCAATACAGGTCGTTGCGCGGATTGATGAACTGGGCGATATCCCCAGCCTGACCGCCGCTTTATGCCAACAGGTTTTGCGCGAAAAAACCTTTCCACCGCTGATTGATGAATATCCGTGGATGGCGCAGCAACTGGTATGGCCATCCGCTACGGTCGAGGGCGAAGAGTTGATTGCGTGATTTGGGCGTGAAGGCGGTATTTGCTTAAAACTTCAAACTCCCCGCAGCCACCACCCAGAAATGGATCAGCCCCGCGCTGAAACTCGCAGGTACATAGGCGTCGCACACATCATCGCTCACCGCATGCAGGCGGACGGCACCGTGGTCGATGATTGTTGCTGCGCTGCAACCGGTTGTGAAATGCGGGCTTTCCGCGTCGAAAACGCCGCCTTCCATCAGCAGCGTGCGCCAGCCTTTGCCGGACAGCCGGACGCGGACGATGCCACCGCCGATGGCGGTGAGCGCGCCGTCATCGGCCAATATGCCGGATAGTGGCTGCGCGTCGCCCTCGACCAGCCAGACTGTCGGTTCGTAGCGGATTAGGCGTAGGGTATCGCTCCCTCCCGAGCGGCCCATTGCGGGCAGGGCAAAGCCGAACGCTTCCTTGAACCGTTGCGCGACAGACGCTTGATTGCTCCAGATTTCCAGCGCGTATAATGGCGCGGCGGGTAGGGCTGTGATCGTTACATCAGTCACGATAGCGCGCTCCAGCGATGTCATAGAAATGCGGAGCCACTACACGAACCCGCGCTTTTTGACCGCGCGTTGGTGAGGTTGCGATTAGCTCCTCGCCGTGCCGCGCAAAGCCGTCGGTTAATTGGCCAAGTGCAATGGATCCGCCCTTGAGTATGCGAAACGCAGCGGCGCTGACATGGCCTTGAGGTGACTGGCCTTCTTGCGTGACGAGCATCGCGCCTTCCGGAATATTGCCCTCAATGGCTTCAAGCCCGACCAACTGCCGTCGCCTCGGTTCGGACAAAGCAGGGCGTGATAATCCGGATGCGCCGATATAGCCGCCCGCCTTGTTGAGCATTTTGTCGAGCGCCAGATCGTGCGGGGTCATCCGCCCGTCAATTTCACCGCCAACGACTAGGTGGCCCTTTTCGATGCGTAGGAATTCCATCGCCTCAAGGCCGTAAAGCGCGCCGCCTTGCGCTGTGACTTCGACCTCGCAAGCGGCCCAAACGGCTGCTGCGTGACTTGCCTCGACATAGATTTCAAACGCACGTTCGCCGCTATAGCTGGCGGCAAGAATGATCACCGATACGCCCGCAATTACCGCCGGAACAGTGGACATGTGCCGCGGCGGTTCCTCACCGATCAAAGCCGATAGCACATCTTTTGCCTTTGGCCCTGCAACAGCGATTCCGGCATAATGCTCCTGCACATTGACCGCCGAGACGCGCAGATGAGGGCAGAGATATTGCCGGACATAGGATATATGCGTCGCCATCCGGTCCGCGCCGCCGGTTGAACTGGTCAGCAGATAGCGGTTCTCGCCAAGCCGCCAGACGGTGCCATCATCAAACACAAAGCCATCTTCGCGCAACATAAACGTATAACGTCCGCGTCCAACGGCGAGTTTGTTTACGGTCGTTGCGCAGATCATTTCTAGGAAAACGGTGGCGTCTGGTCCGCTCACTTCAAACTTGGCCAGCGTCGAAACGTCGGTCATCCCGACGCTCGTGCGCACTGCCTTTGCTTCGCGCAATGCCGCCTGTGCCAGCGTCTCGCCGTTTGCAAGATAAGCGCGCGGGCGAAACCAATAGCCGAGCGGTTGCCAGATCGGGTTCTTTGCTGCGTGCACATCATACAACGCAAGGCGGCGAACATGCGCTCCTGCGTCCTTGGCACCAGCGCCCGCTAAAAGCCCCATCGTCACCGGTGTGTAAGGTGGACGGAAGGTGGTCAGCCCTGCCTCTGGAATGGCGACGCCCTGCTTTTCGGCCAACCGACCCAATGCTGCCATATTGCTCAACTTGCCCTGATCGGTCGCCATGCCGAGGGTGGTGTAGCGTTTGAGGTGTTCGACCGAGCGATAGCCCTCGGTCCATGCCAAATCGACATCGGCCAGCGTCACATCGTTCTGGAAATCGATGAAGCTCATTTTCGGGTTGGAAACAGGGGTGACATTGAACACTGGTTCAGGGTTGGTGGCCCCGCCGATGGTTGTGACGTTCTGGCGCGATGTCGCCGGGACAAAGGCTTGCGCCGCTTCGTTCCAGTCAAGCGTGCCGCCTGCCTGCATGTGGAGATGGACGACAGGGGTGAAGCCGCCCGATACCGCAAGCAGATCGGCATGCCAGCTTTGCGCTTGGCTATCGACAAAAGCGGTCACACTTTTCAGGCAATGGCGTGCGCCTTTGGTCGAAACCGGAATTGCATTGTTGTGAACAGGAAAGCCGCTGTTGGCTCCGGCCGGTGCAGGCCTTGCGTCGAGGATCGCAACGACCTCAGCGCCAGCCGCTTGCAGTGCCTGCGCCGTTTTATAGGCATCATCATTGTTGGTGGCGATCACTACGCGCTTGCCCGGCACTACGCCAAAGCGCCGCGCATAGGTCCGCACAGCTTGCGACAGCATCACGCCTGGACGGTCGTTGTGCGCAAACGCCATTGGGCGTTCGATGCTGCCGGTTGCGAGAATCACTTCGCCTGCGCGGACGTGCGAGAGGCGCTGGGCGACGCCGTTCGCAGGCACTTGTCCCGGCTCGGCAATCCGCTGCGTCAATGTGAGCAGATCATGCTCCCAATAACCGGACGCCGTCGTCCGAGTGAGAATGCGGCCACCGGCGGCGCGAATGCGGGCAG
>JANOTI010000234.1:0-20498 GCA_031416255.1 Sphingomonadales bacterium
CTTTCATTATATGTAGCACGCCGGCGATTATGGTCTGGCGGCGGCGAATATCAGTGCGGATATCGATGCCGTGGTCAAACGATCACGTGGTGTGGCCAAGCAGCTAAATCAGGGCGTCACGCACCTGATGAAGAAGAACAAAATCACCGTCCATATGGGCGACGGCAAAATTACTGCGCCGGGTAAGTTGTCCGTCACTAAGGACGGCAAAACTGAAGAGCTGACCGCCAAGAATATCATCATCGCCACTGGAGCCCGCGCGCGCGATTTGCCCTTTGCCCCTGCCGATGGAAAGCGCATCTGGACCTATCGTCACGCAATGGTTCCCGCCGAAATACCCACAAAGCTGTTGGTGATTGGATCGGGCGCAATAGGCATCGAATTCGCCAGCTTCTACAATGATATGGGCGCGGAAGTGACTGTTGTCGAAATGCTCGACCGCGTTGTGCCCGTCGAGGATGCCGATGTTTCGGCGTTCCTTGAAAAGGCGCTGAAAAAGCAGGGCATGACGATCATGACCGGGGCAGGGGTCGAAAGCCTGAAATCCACCGCAACCGGCGTATCCGTTGCCATCAAAGGCAAAGACGGCAAAGTTGTGCAGAGCGAATTCAGCCACTGCATCGTCGCCATCGGCATCGTCCCCAACACCGAAAATATCGGGCTTGAGGCGCTTGGCGTTGAAATGGATCGCGGTTTCCTGAAAACCGACCCGATGTGCCGCACCAACGTGCCGGGCATCTGGGCCATCGGCGATGTCACTGCGCCGCCGTGGTTGGCGCACAAAGCCAGCCATGAAGGTGTGATCGCGGTCGAGGCCATCAACGGCGGCCATCCGCACGCAATGGACCCGCTGAACATCCCAGGCTGCACATACTGCCACCCGCAAGTCGCCAGCGTCGGCATGACCGAGGCGAAAGCCAAAGAGGCAGGCTATGATGTCAAAGTCGGCAACTTCCCGTTCCTCGGCAACGGCAAAGCCATCGCGTTGGGCGAAGCGGAAGGTTTCATCAAAACCGTGTTCGACGCCAAGACCGGAGAATTGCTCGGGGCGCATATGGTCGGCGCTGAAGTCACCGAGTTGATCCAAGGCTATACCATCGGTAAAACCGCCGAGTTGGTCGAGGCCGATTTCATGCACACTGTGTTCCCGCATCCGACCCTGAGCGAGATGATGCACGAGAGTGTGTTGGGCGCGTATGGTAAGATGATTCACATGTAGGCGGGATCAATTTTTCATTCCCTGCAGACACAGGCTATTATAGAACATAATAAGAACATATACTGACCAACTCCGAATCACTTTTGCGTGGTCAGTTTTCATGTTCGCTCCGTCGCCACTCAAATGGCTCTACCTTGATTTCAACAGCTATTTCGCCAGTGTGGAGCAGCAGTTGCAGCCGCATTTGCGCGGTAAACCTGTTGCCGTCGTGCCGGTGGATACCGACAGCACTTGCGCCATTGCAGCGAGTTATGAGGCAAAGGCTTTTGGCGTCAAAACCGGAACACCGATCTGGGAAGCGCGACAGAAATGCCCGGGGCTGATCTGTGTTCTGGCCAAGCACGAGGCTTATGTCGAATATCATCACCGCGCGATTGAAGAAATTGGTCGCCATATTCCGGTAACCGATGTCTGTTCGATAGACGAAATGGCATCCAAATTGATGCGCAACGAAGCCGATGCTGTGGTGGCGCGCCAGATTGCCATAGCGATCAAGACAGGGCTGGCGGACAATCTGGGCCCCTATGTGCGTTGCTCCATTGGCATCGCTGCCAACCGGTATTTGGCCAAAGTCGCAACCGATATTGAAAAACCCAATGGGCTAACGATCCTGATGCCCGGAGACGTAGAACGGCGGTTGATGGAGTTAAAGCCCCGTGATTTGCCCGGAATAGGGGCCAATATTGAACGGCGGTTGCAGCTTGCTGGTGTGTTTACAATGGCCGACCTTTGGGCGCTTGACCGGCGTGCAATGCGAAACACTTGGGGCAGCATCATGGGCGAGCGTATGTGGTATTTGCTGCGCGGCCATGATCTGCCCGATCTGGAAACCAAACGCAGCAGCCTTGGGCATAGCCATGTTCTGGAACCGGCGTTGCGGCCGCCGACCCTTGCAATCAATGTCGCGCGCCGGTTGACGTTGAAAGCATGCAGCCGGATGCGGCGCATGGGGTATCACGCGACAGTGTTTGGTTTTTCCGCACGCTTGGAAGACGGGCGGCGTGTCCATGCCGAAGCGCGCTGTCTGCCGGCACAGGATAGCAAAACCTTTCTCGACATGCTGCTGTCCTTTTGGAGCAACCACATTCCGAAAAAACGGGGGGTATTGGTGAAGAAGCTCTCGGTTGTACTTCACGGCTTGGTCGAGGATCGGCTTGTGCAGTCCGATCTGTTTCCTCCATCGACAACGCCCCAATCGCTTGTCGTGCCGGATAACGGACGGTGGAACAGGCTGTCGCATGCGCTTGACCGCATCAACCACCGCTTTGGCCGCGATAGCGCGCTGATCGGCATGTTACCATCGCAAGGACGTGGCTTTTCCGGCACCAAGATCGCCTTTACCCGTATCCCCGACCGCGAAGAGTTTCTGGAATAAAAGACTGTCCTACACTCCCCAATTTTGCCATTTGTTGTTCTAGAAATTATTGTTGGAGTCTCGGATATGCGTTTTGGTGAGAATTTGGGCGAAAAACTGCGACGGTTCGGAATTGGTTGTGTCGCGGTTTTGGGGACAGTTTCGGCCCCGGCTTATGCGCAAAATAGCGTCATTACCGCAGCACGGATGTTGGATGTCCTGACCGGCAAGATCGTTGAATATCCGGCGATCTTTGTGGATGAAAATGGTCGCATCACCAGCATAGCCGATGCGCGTGTGGTGCGCTGGAGCAGCGACACCAAACATATCGACCTAGGCAACCGCACGTTATTGCCTGGACTTATCGACATGCACGTCCATCTCGATGGTCCAGCGGATATAGGCGGCTATCGCGGTCTGGAGTTCACGGACAGTTTTTGGGGAATGACGGCTGTTGGTAACGCACAGGCCATGCTGAATGCAGGCTTCACAACGGTGCGCAATGTCGGCGCAAGCAACCGCAACGACATCGGCTTGAAACAGGCCATAGACAACAACTACGCCGTTGGCCCCCGCATTATACCTGCGGGCCATGCGATTGGCGCAACCGGCGGGCATTGCGATTCAACCTTTTTGCCGCCAAGCATGGAAAAGGACGCAAAAGTCGAGGGCATTGCCGATAGCGTCGATGAACTGCGCTATCAGGTCCGCCGCCAACGCAAATACGGTGCCGAAGTTATCAAGATTTGCGCAACCGGTGGCGTGTTCTCTCGCAATACCGAACCCGGGCAGCAGCAATTGTCCGAAGACCATATGCGCGTAATCGCTGAGGAAGCGCACCAATGGGGCATCCGCGTTGCCGCGCATGCGCATGGCGGCGACGGCATAAAGGCGGCGATAAAGGCAGGCATTGATACCATCGAACATGCCTCATTGGTCGATGATGAAGGCATTAAATTGGCCGCCGCCCGAGCTCGTCCGGTGTGGTTTGCGATGGATATATACAACACCGACTACACACAGGCGGAAGGTGCCAAGAACGGTGTGCTGGAGGATAACCTGCGCAAAGACCGTGAGATTGCGCAAATCCAGCGCGACAACTTTCGCAAAGCGCATAAGGCTGGCGTTAAAATGGTATTCGGTTCCGACGCAGGCGTGATGCCGCACGGCGATGTCGGCAAACAGTTCAAAACGATGGTCGAATATGGCATGACGCCGCTGGAGGCTATCCAGGCCGCCACACGAAATGCTGCGCAAGCGCTCGGTCGTGAAAAGGATGTCGGCGCGATTGAGGTCGGCCGCTTTGCCGATATTATCGCTGTGGATGGCGATCCGTTAAAGGATGTCCGCGAACTGGAAACGGTCGATGCAGTGGTAAAAAATGGTAACTGGATTCGCGAGGTTCAGCATCAATTCAGCGTTCCCGTGCAAGATTGATGGATCATTCAAATGTGTGATATGCTGTGAACATAACGGATAATCAGTAGGACGCTGGGGAGCAACGAGATGATACTAACAAGTTTGGCACTGGCCGTAGCGCTGAATATGGCCGCGATGAAAGGCGATCCGCAGGACGACGCCCGCAAAGCGTTTAACAACTGTTTGGTCAAAGAGCATAACGACGCGGTCGAGGCTAAAAAATCCGGATCCGAATTCAATGAACAAATCGCTGCATCTTGTGTTGATACGCGAAAAACCTTTTTCGATTTGATCGTCCGCGCAGAAATCGGCTTCAAATCCAAAAAGGCCGACGCCGAACAATATGCTAATGAAGAAATTCAGGCCGTCATTGATTCGATCACCGCGCAATTCGGAGACAACGCTTCAACCGGTGCAAAGCTGCAGCCAGAAAAATAAGACATACAGCAATTTGGCGGACAGGGTGGGATTCGAACCCACGGAGAGCTTGCACCCTCGCTGGTTTTCAAGACCAGTTCCTTAAACCACTCGGACACCTGTCCCGCGCTGTGGCGGCGCATATCCGCAGATCGGATTTCGCGCAAGGGTGCAAACACGGATTTCATGCGGTGAGCGGACAGAGTTCAACAATAGGATGGTGAATTGCGTTCGGACGCACGTTTCATCTGTGGTAATGATAGGGTCGGCCCATTGGCGAGAGGATAAAAAGTGAAGACATTCCGTGCAGCAATGTTGGCAATCGCCGCGGTCACTGTGGCATTGCCCATGTTGAACAGTTCAGCACCTCTGCAGGCACAAAGCACTGATACTACGCCTGCCGGGTTTCGCGAATATCTCGATACTGTCAAATTGCGCGCTGCCGCCGAAGGCGTAACTGCAGCAACGATTGAGCGCGTAATTCCAGCCTTGCGGTACAATGCACGTGCCGTTGCGCTTGACCGGCAACAGCCCGAAGGCGCTTCGGATGCACCGATCCCGATGTTTGCGCCGTATAAAGCTAAGCATGTTGATGCATCACGGATTGGACGGGGGCGTACCAAATATTCCGAACTGCGTCCGCTGGTGCAGAAAATAGAGGCTCAGACCGGTGTGCCCGAAGAAATCATGCTCGCGATTTATGGCCATGAAACGAACTACGGCACAGTAACGGGAAATTTCAACGCCCCTGATGTGCTGGCTTCCTTAGCATTCGAGGGCCGCCGCCGTTCACTGTTCGAAGGCGAGCTTGTCGCTGTGCTTAAGATGATTGACCGCGGTGTGCCGCAATATGCGATCATCGGCAGCTGGGCAGGGGCCTTGGGTAAGCCGCAGTTTCTGCCCTCGGTCTATCTTAAACTGGCGCGTGACGGCGATGGCGATAACTATGCCGACATTTGGAACAGCGAAGTTGATGCCATGACGTCAATTGCCTATTATCTGTTGAATGCAGGGTGGCGGCGTGATGAACCTTGGGGCTTTGCCGTTAACGTGCCGACCGCACTTGACCGGCAATCGGTGAAAAGCGGCTTAGTTGCGCCGCGTTGTCCGCGGGTGTTTGCGCGGCATAGCAAATGGCTGTCGCTGTCTGAATGGCGCGCATTGGGTGTGTCGCCACAAGGGGGATGGCCGCAGAGCGATATGCTGGCTACCTTGATCGAACCCGATGGCGAAGGCAAAACCGCCTATTTACTCGGTAGCAATTATCGCGCGATATTGGACTATAATTGCTCGAATTTTTACGCTCTTTCAGTGGGATTGCTTGGCGATGCGATACATAATTAAACTTGGGATTTGTACGGTTGCGCTGACATCACTGGCATCCTGTGCTGGTGGTGATCGACAGGTGAACGATTTGCCCACAGCTGCGGAAACACCAGTAAAGGGCGTTTCGGATTTTCCGGTTCGCATCGGATCGCCGTATCAGGTGGGCGGCACCACTCATACGCCTGCCGACATCTCCGCCTATGACGAGGTTGGCTATGCCAGTTGGTACGGTGCCGAATTGCAGGGACGCAATACGGCGAATGGCGAAGTGTTCTTGCCTGCGTCGATTACCGCTGCACATAAAACTTTACCGATGCCAAGCTATGTTGAGGTAACTTCGCTGGATACAGGCCGGACGATTTTGGCACGGGTGAATGATCGGGGGCCTTTTGCCAATGATCGACTGATTGATCTGTCTGAAGGTGCAGCCAAGCAATTGGGCATTACAGCACAAGGCGTTGCCGGGGTTAGAGTTCGTAAAGTCAATCCACCCGAACAGGAACGCGCCATATTACGCAATGGTCAAAGCGCCTCTGCGCGGATGGATACACCGCAATCTCTGCTAAAAGTATTGCGTGAAAAGCTCGTCAAAATGCCCCGCCCTGCCGCGGTTGCCGGTCAGCCAAAGCCTGCTGTTGGTACCACAGCGTCTGGATCGCCCGATAGACCGGTAACAGTGCAAACTCCCGATGGACGTTTTGTCCGCGAGGGCAGTTCGGCATCTAAGCCAGTGGCTAAACCGGTTGCAAAGCCAGTTACAAAGTCAGCGCCGGTGCAAGCCGTAGCCGCCGGATATGTCGTGCAAATCGCCGCTTTTTCAACCAAAGCACGCGCCGATGAACTGGCTCGTAAGATGGGTGCCAAAGTAGCTGCGAGTGCCGATGGCCGTCTGTTCCGCGTCCGTTTTGGTCCTTTTACGACCGAAGCAGAGGGGCAGCGAGCATTGTCGAATGCGCAAAAGCGGGGTTATCCGCAAGCAAGGCTGTTTCGCGAATAGCTACGTCTGGCGCGTGCCGGAATAGCACGCTAACAGACGAAGGTGATTTTCGTTTCGTTCCTGATGACAGCGGCTGTGCCTGCTGCTGCGACGTACCAAAGTGCTGCGCCAGTTGCATATCTGATCGATGTGTCATCGGGTGCGGTGCTGTTCGCGCGTGATGAACGGCGTAAAATTCCCACCGCATCGATGGCAAAAATAATGACAGCCTGGGTCGCGTTTGAAGCGATAAAGGCCGGTACGCTAAAGCCTGCACAGACATTCCAGGTCAGCGAGACTGCATGGGCTAAATGGAACAACACGGGTTCTTCGATGTATCTGAAATCCGGTGAGAAAGTGTCAGTTGAAAATCTGTTGCATGGTATCTTGACGGTATCAGGCAATGACGCGTCGGTTGTTTTGGCAAATGGGATATCAGGCACCGAGGCGGCCTTTGCGGCCCAAATGAATGCGCAGGCCCAGTCCTTAGGAATGGCCAGCAGCCGCTTTGGCACAGCCAATGGCTGGCCCGATAATGGCGGTACCTATTCTACCGCGCGGGACCTTTCCTTGCTTGCGCACAAGATCATCACCGATCACCCTGTGCAATTCCGGCAGTATTTCGGCCAGCGCAGCTTTAGCTGGAATGGGATTACACAGGCCAACCGCAACCCTTTGCTGGGGGCTATACCCGGCGCGGATGGCATGAAGACGGGCCATAGCGAAGAGGCGGGCTACAGCCTTATTGGCACTGTCCTGCAAGGGAAACGGCGCCTGCTTATGGTGATCGCCGGGTTGCCGACGCAAGCCGCACGTATTGATGAAGCTCGCCGCCTGATGACATGGGGCTTTGCCGAATGGCAATCATTGCCTCTCTATGCCCGGGGCCGCACCGTTGCCTATATCCCGGTCCAATTGGGCGATTATAGCAAGATTGCCATTGTTGCTCCGCGCGATTTGTCGGCAACTGTACGCAAAGGCAATGCCGCAAACTTTAAACTGAGCATCCGTTACAAAGTGCCTCGGAAAGCACCAATCGCCAAAGGTGACGAGATTGCGCACTTGGTTGTTGAATTCTCAGATGGCTCTGAGCAATCAATGCCGTTAGTGGCCGCAACCGCGGTTCGCACGGCCGGTTTTTGGGGACGCGCATGGAACGGCGCTAAGTCCTTGGTGGGGGCATAATGACTACAGGAATTTTCCTATCAATCGAAGGGTGTGAGGGTGTAGGAAAATCTACACAAATCAATGCTTTGAAAAATGAACTTGAAACTAAATCTATAAATGTAGTTCTCACCCGTGAACCCGGTGGTACTGATGGCGCTGAAGCCATTCGGCACTTATTGCTCGATGGCAACGATGATCGTTGGGGGGCGGGGGCAGAGGCATTGCTTTTCGCAGCAGCACGCGGCGACCACGTCGATAAACGCATAAAACCGGCATTGGCTGCGGGGCAATGGGTTATTTCCGACCGTTTCATCGACAGCAGTCGCGCGTATCAAGGTGCGAGCCTGGGTCTCGGCGATGCCGATATATTGGAATTGCACCGTATCGGCAGTGGAGGCTTTCTGCCGCACCGCACCTTAGTGCTCGACCTTAGCGACGAAGATGCTGCGCGTAGGGCATCGATCCGCGACGACGGCCAATCGGACCGCATTGGTGGACGCGATGCAGCATTCCACGCCAAAGTACGCAAAGCATTTCAGCATTTTGCAGCGACTGAACCAGACCGCGTGCGCCTTGTCGATGCGACTGGAGAAGCCGCAGTTGTTACAACACGGCTGATGGCGCAGCTATCAGACTTGTTGCCATCATGACGTCAAATTGGATTGGCCATGACGCGAACTGGGCGCAGTTTTCCGCGGGTTTGCAATCCGGAAAACTGCACCATGGCTGGATATTGGCCGGACCGCGCGGCCTTGGTAAAGCAGGATTTGCGGCGCGAGCGGCGGCCGCTTTAGTTGATCCTGAAGGGCGTCACAGCCATTTGATCGGGCAAAGGAGCCATCCCGATATCATCCGGCTACAACGTCTGGCAAAAGACCCCCCAAAGGATGGAGAGGCGACCGATCCAGACGCAGAGCTCAAACGATCTATCAGCATCGATCAGGTGCGTGAGATCCAGCAGGCTTTGACAACACGGCCGTCTATGGGGCCGCGCCGTGCAGTCATCATCGATTCCGCTGATGATCTGGAAAGGGGCGGGGCGAACGCATTGCTCAAATCGCTCGAGGAGCCGCCTGTCGGCACATTCTTCCTGCTTATAAGCCACGCCAGCGACCGTTTGTTGCCAACGATCCGGTCGCGCTGTCAGCTTTTACGCTTTGACCCGCTTGGCAAAGATCAGATGCGCGATGTTCTCGCGCAAACAGCGCCAGAACTTTCGGTTGATGAGCGAGAGCTGTTGATCCGGTCAGGCGGCGGCTCTCCAGGGCAGGCGTTGGAATTCGCGGGGCTGGATTTGGCGGAAATTGAAGGTGCCATTGATACGATCCTGTCAAAAGGCGACGGAAGCAACGCTTTGCGGCACAAATTGGCAGAAACATTGTCGCTAAAAGCAGCGCAGCCACGCTATGAAGCATTTCTGCGCTATGTTCCTGCCAGAATTGCGGAGCATGCCAGATCTATGCCCAGCGACAGTGTCTTGTCTGCGATCGACGCATTTCATGCGGCAGAAACGCTCGCTGCGCGCGCTATAGGAATCTCGCTGGATAAGCAGGCGGTGGTTTTCCAAATGGGGAGCTTGCTGGCTTCGCTCCAAAACACTAAGCAACAGGCAAATTGACCCCAAAAAATTGCGGAATCGAATGCCACAGCCCTATTACATAACCACCGCTATTGCTTATCCCAATGGTCGTCCGCACATTGGCCATGCCTATGAAGCCGTCGCCACCGATGCGATTGCCAGGTTTCAGCGGTTGATGGGGCGCGATGTTCGGTTGATAACCGGGACCGATGAGCACGGCCTGAAAATGGCGCAAACAGCGCGCAACGCAGGCCGCGAGACGCTTGAATTTGCTGATGAAATGTCGTCGTATTTCAAAGATATGTGCGAAAAACTGCATATCAATTATGATAAATTTATGCGGACTACTAACGCGCGGCATCATGCCGCCAGTGTGGCGTTGTGGAAAGCAATGGAAGCCAGTGGCGACCTCTATCTGGATCGCTATGAAGGCTGGTACTCCATACGCGACGAAGCCTATTATGCCGATGATGAGGTAACCGGCGGCGAGGGAGAGCAAAAACTTTCCCCCCAAGGTACTCCTGTTGAATGGACCGTTGAAGAGAGCTGGTTTTTTCGATTGTCGAAATATCAGGACCAATTGCTGGCACATTACCGCGACAATCCAGAGTTTATCCGTCCGGATAGCCGCAAAAATGAAGTGCTGCGCTTCGTCGAAGGTGGACTGAGAGACCTAAGCGTCTCGCGCACCAGTTTTGATTGGGGGGTTCCGGTGCCGGGGTCGCCGGGGCATGTGATGTATGTCTGGGTAGATGCGCTAACCACCTATTTGTCTGGACTAGGTTTTCCTGATCCAAACAGCGACTACAGCAAGTTCTGGCCTGCCAATGTTCATATCATCGGCAAAGATATTGTTCGCTTCCATGCTGTGTATTGGCCAGCCTTTTTAATGTCGGCTGGCCTGCCGCTGCCCAAGCAAGTTTTTGGTCATGGCTTTATCCTCGCACGAGACGGCGCAAAAATGGGCAAATCAGCAGGAAACGCAGCGGATCCAATGGAGCTGGCTGATCGTTATGGCGTAGACCAGTTTCGCTATTTCCTGCTCCGTGAAGTCAATTTCGGACAGGATGGTAGCTGGAGTGAAGAAGCCATTGTGTTGCGATCAAATGCAGAGCTGGCCAACAGTTTTGGCAATCTGGCTCAACGCACGCTGAGCCAGATTTACAAAAACTGCGATGGACATTTGCCAACGATTCACGGCCATACAGACGACGACAATCAATTGTTAGCAGCCGTTGGTAAGGCGGTAAGCGAAGCAATTCCTGCAGCGTTTGAGGATCTGGCTCTGTCGCAAGCCGCCGAAGTGTGGATCAATGCAGTGTTTGCCTGCAATGCGTATATCGATGCGCAAGCACCATGGGCGCTGAAAAAGACAGACACAGACCGGATGGAAACGGTTCTCGCCACGCTTTATATCTGTATCGCGCAACTTGCAGTGGCTATTTCTCCAATTATTCCCAGTAGTTCTGACAAGTTATTAGAACAAATGGGCATATCCGAAGACATGCGAAATTTCTCGGGGATCACTAACCACTGGTATTCATCGTTGGCCGAAAGTGGTTTCCAGCTTCAGCAACCGCAAGGACTATTTCCGCGACTGGACATGCCTGTTGTCGAAGATGCCGGCTGATGTTTGTCGATTCCCACTGCCACCTGAACTACAAAGGGCTTGTTGAGCATCAAGCCGCGGTGCTGGAACGTGCCCGCGCCGCTGGAGTCAGCGCAATGCTTAACATATCGACCCGCGAATGCGAATGGGATGACGTCATTGGCTTGGCTGAACAGGAAAGCGATGTCTGGGCTTCTGTAGGCATTCATCCGCACGAAGCCGATGCTCATGTTGGCATTGACGCATTGAAGCTCATACAACGTGCCGCAAACCCACGCGTAATCGCGATCGGCGAAACTGGGCTTGATTATTATTATGATCATAGTGATCGGCAACAGCAGCAAATATCGTTTCGGGAACATATTGCCGCGTCACGCGAAACGGGACTGCCTTTGATCGTCCACACACGCGATGCAGAAGAGGATACAGCACAGATTTTGGCGGATGAAATGGGGAAGGGGCACTATTCTGGTGTCATTCATTGTTTCACGGCTAGCGCAGAATTTGGCAGAAAAGCGCTGGATTTAGGTCTGTACATATCGTTGTCCGGTATTGTCACATTCAAAAGTGCCAAGGATTTGCAGGAAGTTGCACGGCATATTCCGGCAGAACGCTTATTGATTGAAACAGATTCTCCTTTTCTGGCGCCAGTGCCGCACAGGGGCAAAAGCTGTGAGCCAGCCTTTGTCGCTAATACAGCGCAATTTATTGCTGATCTACGAGGCGTCACTGTCGAACAGTTGGCGCAGCAGAGCAGCAGCAACTTTTACAGACTATTCAGTAAGGCTGTAAGCTAGCCCGTATATAGGATTGAAATTCCATGGATACAGATGATAACGCCCGCATGATCTATGGACTGATTGTTGTTGCACTGCTGATTGGTTCTTTGGCGGCACGGCGTTTGCCGATGACACAATATCTGAAAATGTTTCTCGCTTGGGTCGCAATTTTTGCAGCCATTTTCGTGGTGTTGAGCTTTCGACCGGAAATGGAAATGGCCTGGAACCGCGTTAAAGCTGAGTTGACTGGTGCTCCGCGTCAAAGCGTGGATGGCGGAGAAATCCGTCTGGTTCGGCAAGATGACGGCCATTTTTGGCTTCGGGCGCAACTGAACGGACATGACACAGATTTGATGGTCGATAGCGGTGCTACATTAACCGCAATTAACGGAGAAGCGGCTCGGACGGCTGAATTGGTATTGGATCCTGAAAGTGAATCGATTGAATTGAACACAGCCAACGGTATCGTGAAAGCTAGGACAGCAACTGTTAAAGCCATGGTCGTCGGAGAGTTTGAACTTGAGGACCATGAAGTCGTCGTTTCAGACGGGTTTGGTGATACCAATGTCGTTGGAATGAATTTCTTAGATGGCTTTGAAAGCTGGAACGTTACCGGCGAAGTCATGACGTTAAAGCTCTGAGATGGTTGTTGAAATAGCGTAGCCGCGCATCTGACATATAATGTAGCTTAACATAATATATATTATCGTACTTATAGAGTGATGCCCCATATGCCGCAAAAATACGAAATTCAGCCTCTTTCCGAAATCATGAAGCAATTGCGCGCGCCAGAAACTGGCTGCCCGTGGGATTTGGAACAGGATTTCAAATCGATTGCCCCGTACACCATAGAAGAAGCCTATGAAGTTGCCGACGCAATCGATCGTGACGACATGAACGCGCTTAAAGACGAGTTGGGTGATCTGTTGCTTCAGGTCGTATTTCACAGCCAAATGGCCAGCGAACAAAAACTCTTCGATCTGCAAGACGTCATCCAAAGCATTTGCGATAAGATGGTGCGTAGACATCCGCATGTTTTCGCCGACAGCAAAGCGGATAATGCAGCCGTGGTTGTTACCAACTGGGAAGCGATTAAAGCAGCCGAACGTAGGGACAGAATGCCCGATAAAAGCGCGATGGCCGACGTCGCGCTTTCGTTGCCAGCTCTGCTGCGTGCGCAAAAACTGCAAAAGCGCGCCGCCCGTACCGGTTTTGATTGGCCCGATGTTGAAGGCGCGTTTGCAAAGCTACACGAGGAGATTTCGGAAGTACGAGAAGCCCGCAACGATGCCGAACTGTTTGAGGAAGTCGGCGACTTGCTTTACGCAGCGGTCAACGTCAGCCGCCATTTCGAAGTCGATGCAGAGGCTGCGTTAAAAGCCGCTAATGTGAAATTTGAAAAACGTTTCCGATTGATGGAGCGGTACGCGGGTGATGAATTTTCAGAGCTTTCGCTTGACGAGAAAGAAGCGCTTTGGATTCGCGCAAAAACTGAGTCCTAAACGCGCACCCCGAATAATTTTTCGAATTGCCCCCAATTGCGAACACTAAGCGATGCTGTAACCTGAATGGTATCGCCCTCGCCCTCGTTGCTTTGCACTGTGCCGCGGCCATAGAGCCAGGACAAAGCCTCCCCTTCCCCGCTGCCGAGTATCAGCCTCCGCTCAACATTCTCAGCGGCAATCCAGTTTGACAAGGCCTGCTTAAACGCATCAACACCTTCGCCAGTTTCTGCAGAAATTAGCATAGTATCAGATTGTTTTTCTGAAATATTATGCAACTCTTCGCGCTTGTCAGCATCAAGGAGGTCAGACTTATTCCACAATTCGATGATCTTTTGCGTCGTACCGTCACTGCCAGCGTTGATGCCCAGTTCGGCAAGAATATGCAGTACGTCATCGCGCTGCGCTTTGCTCGACGGATGCGCAATATCACGGACATGAATGATAATATCAGCGCTCGTTACTTCTTCCAATGTAGCACGAAACGCTGCAACCAGTTGCGGTGGCAGGTCGGACACAAAACCGACAGTGTCCGAGAGAATTGCCTTTTCAACGCCCGGTAAGCCAATTTCGCGCAAGGTGGGATCCAGAGTTGCGAACAGCATGTCCTCTGCAAGAACGGTTGCGCGCGTCAGCCGGTTGAAAAGTGTCGATTTTCCCGCATTGGTATATCCTACAAGCGCAATCGTTGGCCATGGAGCCCGCTTGCGTCGCGCTCTGTGCAATCCGCGTGTGCGCTGCACTTGCTCCAATTCCCGGCGAAGACGCGCCATACGATCACGGATCATCCGCCTATCCGCTTCGATCTGTGTTTCCCCTGGACCACCCAGAAAGCCAAAGCCGCCGCGTTGCCGCTCTAAATGGGTCCAGCTTCGTACCAGCCGCCCCGCTTGATAATCAAGATGAGCCAGCTCGACCTGCAAACGCCCCTCAGCCGTTGCGGCACGTTCGCCAAAAATTTCAAGGATAAGGCCGGTACGGTCGATCACTTTGATTCCGCATTTTTCTTCTAAATTGCGCTGCTGAATAGCGGAAAGTGGTCCATCGACGATGAGCAACTCGATCTCACTGGCGTTGATACGTTCCACTATTGCTTCAACTTGCCCGCCGCCAAGCAAAGTCGCGGCGCGTGGCGTACGGACTTTCAAGGCATCCTTATGAACAACATTCAATCCAATTGCGCGCGCAAGACCCTCGGCTTCTTCGAGACGCGCAACGGCTCCGACATTCGCCATCCCTGGCAGTTCGGGATATATAATTAGCGTGCGTGCGCCACGGGCAAATTCGTCAACGCTATCGCGATTGAAACCGCTCAATCGGCTTCCCCGTCAGCGTCCTTGTTGTACTCTGCAAGGTTTACAGGATGGGCTGGCTGCACTGTCGATATGGCATGTTTGTAAACCAGCTGCATTGTGCCGTCGCGTTCCAGCAATACCGAGAACAGGTCATAGGCCGCAATTGTGCCTTGCAACATCACGCCATTGACCAGGAATGTTGTTACCGGCTCGGCCTTATCGCACATGGCGTAAAGGAACACGTCCTGCAAAATGCCGGGGCGAAGATTAACCAACGCCATCATATCATCAAACGGTTTTCTATCCGGAGAATTCGATGGCATAACCGTTGAGATACTGTGTTTATAGACCAATTGCGATTGGCCATCGCGGCGCAGTAAAACTGAAAAATTATCGAACCATGTCACGACACCCTGCAGCTTAACGCCTTTTACAAGGAACATGGTGACCGGTGTCTTGGATTTGCGAAGGGAGTTCAGGAATAAGTCCTGCAGGCCGTTGCTTTTTTCAGTCATTATTTTTTCCATTTTTATCGTTGTAGCGCTTGGGAGAGGTAAGGCTGCGCTGTGAACTGCACAGCGTATATTCATATAGCATGAAACCATAGGCTCACACACCATGAATTTACACAGTTACTTAAGTGAATAATTGAATATTTAGCCCGTGGTTTCGTCGCTGTCTTCAGCACTTTTGCGAACGGCAATACCCAGCAGTTTTAGCTTTCGGTGCAAAGCTGACCGCTCCATACCGACAAAAGACGCAGTTTTCGAGATATTCCCCGAAAAGCGCCTGATCTGTACTTGCAAATATTTGCGTTCAAAGGCTTCACGCGCTTCACGCAAAGGCGCCCCCATCAATGCACTGACATTACCGGGTGCGGTCGCGTAATTATTGGAAACCTCAGCGGGCAACATATCCGCTTCGATCAATTGAACTTTATCAGACGGTGCAAGAATTATTGTCCGTTCGATAATATTTCTGAGCTGCCGTACATTGCCGGGCCACTCACACGCCTGCAGTGCGGCAATAGCATCGTCGGAAAATTCCGGGCGGGGAATTCGGTGCTCTGCTGCAAAGCGCGCGGCATAATGTTCAGCCAGCAAAGGTATATCTTCGCGCCTCTCGGCCAAAGGCGGAATCGCGATGGGCACCACATTGAGCCGGTAAAATAGATCTTCTCTAAACCGTGATGCTGCAATTTCTGCGTGCAAATCACGTGCCGTTGCGGAGATAAAACGAACGTCAACGCGAACGGGACGACTGCCGCCAACGCGCGCAAAACTTTGATCGGTCAACACCCTCAAGATTTTACCCTGTGTTGTGTAAGGCATATCCGCCACTTCATCGAGGAATAGAGTGCCTCCATGCGCACGTTCCAGCATTCCGGCATGGACAAGCTGGCCGCCTTCTTCGACTCCGAACAATTCCTCTTCAAAACGATCCGGTGCAAGTCTAGCGGCGCTGACAGAGATGAAAGGTGCATCGGCACGCGGGCTCCACCCATGCAGCAACCTTGCGGCCACTTCTTTACCGACACCAGCAGGGCCAGTAATCAACAACCGGCTGCCGGTTGCAGCAACCTTTTTAAGTGTTGCGCGAACATTATTGATCGCCGCCGATGCGCCGGTCAGCTCATCCGCTTGCCCAACAATAGCGCGCAACGAAGCGTTCTCTGCTCGCAGCCGTTCTGTTTCGGTGCCGCGCGCCACAAGATGAAGTAGCTTTTCGGCTTCGAACGGCTTTTCGATAAAGTCGACAGCGCCCTGTGAAATGGCGGCGACTGCTGTGTCGATATTGCCATGGCCCGAAAACACAATGATGGGAATATTTGCGTCTCTACTCTTAATCAGCTTTAACAATTCCAGCCCATCCATCGACGAGCCACGCAACCAGACGTCGAGCAAGATCAACGAAGGGCGGCGTTCATCATAGGCTTTTAACGCTTCGTCTGCTGTAGCCGCAGTGCGTGTTTCATAGCCTTCATCGGACAGAACACCCGCGACCAAATCGCGAATGTCCTCCTCATCGTCAACAATTAGGATATCGAGTGCCATAACCTTCGTTCAGTCCTTGCTATTTCTCGATTTCAGGGGCGGTGCAGTGCTGGGGCCGGAAGCGACCAGCAGGCGGTCGGGGAAAAAACGTAGGACGATCTTTGCGCCGCCCTCTGCGACGTCTTCAAAATGGATTTCGCCGTGGTGTTCTTCCACAATTTTCTTAACGATAGCCAGGCCAAGTCCAGATCCGTTTGCGCGTGTTGTTACATAAGGCTCGACTAAGCGTTCTTTGGATTCAGGCAGTCCGATCCCATTGTCGCGCACGACAACGTCGATATGCAGATCCATAGCCTCAATGCTGATATGAATTGCGCCCGGCGCTTCGATCGTGTCTTCCGCTAATCGAGCCTCGATGGCCTCGGAGGCATTCTTCAAAATATTGGTTACCGCCTGCCCGATCTGTCGCCGGTCGCATAGCAACGAAATAGGCTCGTCCGAGTGCGCTAAATCAAAACTGATATTGCTATGCGCAACTTCAAACAGGAATACCGAATGACCGACAATATCGGTCAGGCTTTCATCGCGGAATACAGGTTTTGGCATACGCGCAAAAGATGAAAACTCATCGACGATGTTGCGCAAATCACCAACCTGACGAATGATGGTCCCGGTAAGTTGTGCAAAAATACCCGCACCATCATCGATTTGTTTCCCAAAGCGGCGCTGCAACCGTTCAGCCGCCAGTTGAATGGGCGTCAGCGGGTTTTTAATCTCATGCGCAATGCGGCGCGCTACGTCTGCCCACGCCGCTTGGCGCTGGTCGGTCAACTGTTGCGTAATATCTTCAAATGTAACCACATGGCCGTTTTCCAACGGCGTAATTTTCACCGCCAACGTTTGTGGCTCTGTACCGTCGCCAACTTGAACAATTGCCTGATTACGGCCCTGCTCTATCAAATTCGATAGAAACGGAGCAGCATTTTTTAACGATGAACCGATCAGTTCGCCTTGGGTCTGATTTAACAGCTGTTCCGCAATACCGTTGGCAAGCCTGACCATCCCGTCGCTGTTTGTGCTAAGCACAGCAGCTGAAACCGACTCCAAAATTGTTTCAATAAAAGCGCGTCGATCATCCAGCTGACGGTTAGCAGCGATGAGATTCCCTGTCTGGCTCTGCAACCGCTCGGTCATGAGGTTGAAGGATTTTGCAAGGAAACCAATTTCGTCGTTCTGGATAAATTTATCTGGAACGCGCGCACTCAGGTCACCATCGGAAATCCGCAGTGCGGCGAGCACCAAATCATTCACCGGTCGGACGAGCCGGTCAGCCACGAGCAGTGCGATCCAAACAGCCAAACCGGTAATAATCAGCGATACAAAATAGAGCAAAGCGTTGAATTGGAACTGTAGATTTCGAGTCTGTGCTATCATTGAACGATAATCATCAAGTACCAGCTGTGCTTTTTTGCTTAGCGTAAACGACGGAACTGTTATCGCGCGGCTTGCATAAAAATAACGATTTTTGCCTTCGGTAAAGGGCATTACGGCTTCGATCCGGTCGGCCGCGACTGAAACAATCATGCGCTCGCCAGACTTTAATCTCTGCAAATTTTTCGGTGTTATCCAGTTTTCTCTTTGTTGGTCGTCAGGTGCGACCAATGCAATCGTCTGCTGTTGTCCGTCAGGCAAAACATCGAAAACAGCCGATTCACTCAGTTTTCTGATAAGCACCTGATTCAGATAACCCTGCATAAACACCGGATCGCGGTGCGATGTGCGTTCGAGCGCCGATTTGACGTCCCCAGCAATCGCAACGGTATCTTCGCCCAGTTCCTTGATCTTTTCTTCGTAATATCCCTTCGCCAACGCTCCTGAATTTTCGAGCATGCTTCGTGCAGAATCCGAAGACCAAAACTGAACACCGCTTTGAAAAAGCACAGATGCAAAAATGGCGAGCAAAAGCGCAGGGACTGTAGCTAGCAACGAAAATATAGCCACCAAACGAATGTGAAGTTGGCCTCCCCCGGTTGGTGCGCGCCGAAGCGCTAAACGGCGACCGAGTAACATCAATAATGTTGTGGCGGGTAATAGATTTGCGACCAAAAGAGCAGCAGCAGCAGCGGGCGAAAGCGGTTCTGCCTGTGGTGCTTGACCGATCAAAACAAAAGCGGTGATCACGGCCATTAAAGCCAAAGCGATCAGGCAACCTAGCTCTAGCATCCAGATCAAGTTTGACTGGCTCAACCAGTCAATAATCCGGGTGCCCCAGCGACGTATCGCCGAGTGTTTAACTTCTGTAGGAATATCGGCGTGCGATGTTGCCATTGTGCAACTGTTGCCATCAAAACCGTTGCATGAAAAGCACAAAAAATTGCAAATGAATCAATCCAGCGTGCTATCGGCGCAGATCACCGTGCTTGCTACCAACAAGCGCATAATCCGACAGTTTCTTACGTAAAGTGTTTCGGTTTATCCCAAGCATAGCAGCAGCTTGCAGCTGGTTTCCTTTAGCTTGCGCCATAACTACCTGTAAAAGCGGTTTTTCGAAAGCTGCAAGCGCACGGGCATAGATTCGGTCGCGCCCTCCCCCGCGCTGGCGCTGCTCGGCCATAAATTGGGCAATCGCAGCATCGAAACTGCATACGTTACCGGCGGGCTGAGTCGCATGGCCTTGTGTATCGCCCAATCCGACAAGCGTAGCCTCTGTGATTGTATCCTCGCGCACCGTCAGAACAACACGATAAATGAAATTTCTCAATTCGCGGACATTCCCCCGCCAAGGCATTGACGTCATCATCGATATGGCATCGTCATCAAACTGCTTTGACGGTAGACCTTCCCGTACCGCTAGATTGAGGAAATGCCGGGTCAAAAGTCCAATATCCTCGGGACGCGCCCGTAAAGGCGGCATGTGCACCGGTACAACATTCAAACGATAAAAAAGGTCTTCACGAAACTTTCCGTCGGCGATCAACGCCTCTAGGTCTTGGTTCGTTGCAGCGATAATGCGGACGTCCAAGCGGATACTGGCTTTGCCGCCGATCCGGCTAATCGTCCCGCTTTGCAAAGCGCGCAACAGCCGCGTTTGGGCATGGTGCGGCATGTCCCCAATTTCGTCGAGAAACAACGTGCCACCTTGCGCCTGTTCAAAACGGCCGATCCCCTGCCCGACCGCCCCTGTAAACGCGCCCTTTTCGTGACCGAATAATTCGGCCTCTATCAACTCTGCGGGAATAGCCGCCATATTCACTGCCACGAATGGCCCCGTTTTGCGGTGGCCTAGGCTGTGGATGGCTTCTGCGACCAATTCCTTGCCCGTTCCCGACTCTCCAAGAATCAGCGCAGTCAGATCGTTCCGCAACAAGCGCGCAACCATGCGGTAAACCTCTTGCATGGCCATGCTTCTGCCGACCATCGGCATGGTCGCTTCCAACAATGTTTCCTGTTCGACATGAGAGCCGCTTTGCCGTTTTGCGATGCCCTGTTTAACCGCAATTACCAGCTCGTTAAGGTCAAAGGGTTTAGGAAAATATTCAAAGGCGTTGATCTCGCTAGCGCGCACAGCTGTATCCAGCGTGTTTTGTGCAGACATGATTATGATCGGCATATCGGGCAGGTCTTTGATAACCGTTTCAAGACTGGCAATGCCGTCACGGTCCTTCAAAATCACATCGGTCAGCATCAAATCATAATGCGCAGCCGCCAATGCAGCGTCGCGACCGCTGGCAGATTCGACAACATCGACATTGATGCTTTCGGCCTGCAGAGCCGCTCGAACCACCATGCCGATCGAACTATCATCTTCCACAATCAGGACACGTGCTGTGCTCATTTGCTGTCTTCTTTCTGCGCGACGGGA
>JANOTI010000235.1:0-2838 GCA_031416255.1 Sphingomonadales bacterium
CCCGAACAATACCGAATCGAGCAGGTTGGGGGAAATCGCACCGCAGTTGATTTTCAAATAGGGTTGGCGCGCGCGCGGCGATGCGGCGTGAATGGCATCCGCCACCACTTCCTTGCCAACACCGCCTTCGCCTTCGATCAACACTGGCGCACGGCTGCGTGCCGCTTTGGCGGCAATGGCAAGCGCGCTGCGGAAAGCAGGGGCGCTGCCAATAATTTCTTCAAAGCCCAAGGGATGAGCAATCTTTTCGGTCAGAGGCTGTAATTCGCCAAAATCCTTGGCGTGATCAGCGGCAATACTGAGTGCAGCTATCAGACGCTCGGCTGCGACTGGCTTGATTATGTAATCTGAAGCCCCTGCACGCATCGCCTCAATCGCGCTGTCGTTTGAGCCCACGGCGGTTAGCAATAGCACCGGCAATGCAGGGCGGCGCGATTTGAGTTCGGCGATCAACACAGCGCTATCTGTTCCCGGAACCCATTGGTCGATCAGGATCGCGTCGAGCATCATGCCGTCCTGAGTGCCCAGCATCGCAATGGCGGTTTCCGCATCGCGCGCGACAATCGTACGCCATCCAGCGCGTCCTGCGATGGCGGATACCAGTCGGCATTGGGCTGGCTCGTCATCAACAAGCATCAGCGAACGGATCAGTTTTTCAACCATTCAGCATCCATGAAAGTGCACATCAGACATTGCGGTAACGGAAAGTGGTAAAGAGCCGATTAAGCATGGTGTAATAAATCTATCGCCGGTCCGGTGTAGGAAACTGTGTCAAAGGGTTGAGCAATTGCGGTCATGCGGTTAAGGCCCATCCCATAAGTTGACCTTAAGGAGGGTAAAATGGCTGATAAACAGGATATGAACGCTGCGAACGATTCCTACGCACGGTTCATCACGATGTTCAAATGGGGTACTGTTCTGTCCGTGGCTGCTGCTGCACTCGTCGTTTTGATCATCGCCTGACGTGACAAAAATTGCTGTCCTAAAGGAAACCGCCGCTGGCGAGACCCGCGTTGCTGCAACGCCGGAAACGGTGAAGAAATTCATCGGGTTGGGTGCGACCGTATCAGTTGAAAAGGGCGCTGGATTATCAGCCTCGATTTCCGATGCCGAATATGAAGCCATGGGCGCGACTTTGGGCACAGCGGCGTCCGTCGCCAAAGACGCGGAAATTCTGCTCAGCGTGCAGGGGCCAGACCCCAAGGCGCTGAAGGGCGTTGCCAAAGGCGCGTGTATTGTTGCCGGGCTCGACCCGTTTGGACAGCGCAAACGCGTTGACGCTTACGCGGCCGCTGGCGTCGAGGCGCTGGCGATGGAGTTTATGCCCCGAGTGACGCGAGCGCAGGGTTTTGATATCCTCTCATCGCAATCGAACCTTTCGGGGTACAAAGCTGTGATCGATAGCGCAGGCGCCTTTGGCCGCGCGTTCCCGATGATGATGACAGCCGCAGGCACGGTTAGCGCCGCAAAGATTTTCATCATGGGTGTGGGGGTTGCGGGGCTTCAAGCCATTGCGACCGCGCGGCGTCTGGGCGGCGTAGTTTCCGCAACCGATGTGCGTTCGGCCACCAAAGAACAGATCGAGAGCCTTGGTGCCAAAGCTGTGTTCGTTGAGAATGTCGCGGGTATCGAGGGCGAAGGCGCAGGTGGTTACGCCACCGAAATGTCCGACGAATATAAGGCCGCACAGGCCGAATTGGTTTCGTCGCACATCGCCAAGCAAGACATTGTGATCACCACCGCATTGATCCCCGGCCGATCTGCACCGCGCTTGGTTACCGATGCGCAGATCAAAACAATGAAGCCCGGCTCAGTGATATTCGACCTCGCGGTTGCGCAAGGCGGCAATGTAGAGGGTTCAAAGCCCGATGAAGTCGTGATCAAACACGGCGTCAAAATAATCGGCTATTCCAACACCCCCGCGCATTTAGCAGCGGACACGTCTGCGCTGTTTTCCCGCAACCTGTTCAACTTCCTGTCCGCGTTTTGGGACAAAGAAGCAGGACGGCCAGTGTTGCCCGATGATGATGAGATTACCGCAGCGATCCGCCTGACCAAAGACGGCAAAGTCGTAAACGAGCGCCTGTTGGGCTGACGGAGACATTAAATGGACTTTATCTCAATTCTATCGATCTTCGTGCTCGCCTGTTTTGTCGGCTACTACGTCGTTTGGTCGGTCACGCCTGCGTTGCACACGCCGTTGATGGCTGTGACGAATGCGATTTCCTCGGTCATCATTGTTGGCGCTTTGATTGCGGCGGCGGCATCTGGTGCTCCCGCGGCGAAGTGGCTGGGGCTGTTGGGTGTGGTGCTTGCCAGCATCAACATTTTTGGCGGCTTTGCCGTGACGGCGCGGATGCTCGCGATGTATAAGAAAAAGGATAAGTAAGATGGAACATGCAGCCGTTCCCGCATGGGCCATGTTGGCTTACCTGATTTCTGGTGTTTTCTTTATTCTCGCGCTGCGTGGGTTGAGTTCGCCTGCTTCGTCGCGTCGGGGCAACCGTTTTGGTATGGCCGGGATGCTGATTGCGGTGGTCACCACGTTGGTAACGCATAATGTTGCGGCACTTCCTGAAATCTTGGTCGCCATCGGCATTGGCGCAGTAATCGGTATTTTTACCGCTCGCAAAATTGCAATGACCGATATGCCGCAACTCGTTGCTGCGTTTCACTCGTTGGTCGGCTTGGCCGCCGTGCTGGTCGGAATTGCGGCCTATCTAAACCCTGAAGCGTTCGGCATCCTCGACGCCAATGGCGAGTTCCTGACTGTCAGCCGCGTTGAATTGGGCCTTGGCGTCGCCATTGGTGCCATTACCTTTTCTGGCTCGGTTATCG
>JANOTI010000236.1:0-2424 GCA_031416255.1 Sphingomonadales bacterium
ATATGCAACCTGTACTTCAATACGCTACTTCGCTTCGCTCAGCAGCTACTCAGCACAAACGGATTTGGTGTGAGTGAGT
This sequence comes from Sphingomonadales bacterium, assembly GCA_031416255.1. Taxonomy (GTDB): domain Bacteria; phylum Pseudomonadota; class Alphaproteobacteria; order Sphingomonadales; family Sphingomonadaceae; genus Sphingorhabdus_B. The sequence goes on from JANOTI010000236.1 coordinate 80, forward strand.
GTAAATCGTCAAAGGCCTAACTCAACAGATCCAGCGCGTCTTCGCCCAATGAACCTGGGATAATCATTACCGGGCAGGGCAAAGATCCTGAATTATGACCGGTAAAGTGTGTCACCAACGGCCCTGGCGCGCCTTGCGCCGCAGCCCCCAGCACCAATGCCGCAATCTCGGGATGTTCGTCGAGCATCTCTTTAACGATCTCTCCGCCGTCGCCTTTTTTGACAGTAATCAAAGGCTGCAGCCCCAGTTCGTCAAATATCGTACCAGCGGCGGACGCGACAAGCTCCTCTGCTTTCTCACGCGCTTCGGCCTCCATTGTTGCCTGAACCCCGCCCCATGCAACGAAATCCGCCGGCTCGACCAGCGACAAAATATGCAGCGCACCGCCGGTTTTAGCCGCGCGTCGGGCGGCAAAGCGCAAGGCAAGGCGCGCCTCGGCACTTTCATCAATAACTACCAGATATGTGCGCATGTCCCGCCGTCCCCCGATGGCCAAATGGCGTGAATTCGTATGGCTTGCGGTAATTACCGGCAAAGCGCAAGCATTAGCGGCTTGACGCTGGGGAAAGCTAACCCTTATGCGAAACTATACGGGCACACATTCAGACAGGATCATCCATGCCAACCGAGCTTAAAATGCCAGCACTTTCCCCGACAATGGAGGAGGGCACTTTGGCCCGTTGGTTGGTGAAGGTTGGGGACAGTGTGTCGTCCGGCGATCTGCTTGCCGAAATCGAGACCGACAAAGCGACGATGGAGTTCGAAGCGATTGACGACGGCGTGGTAACGCAGTTGCTGGTTGCAGAGGGCGCCGAAGGTGTGAAGGTCGGCACTGTGATCGCGCTGATTCAAGGTGAGGATGATGACGTGAAGGCTGCGCCAAAGGCGGTTGCGGCTGAGCCAAAGGTTGAAGCGCCTGCACCGGTCGCTGCTCCCATCGCCGCCGCGCCCGTTGCCAAGGCCGCCGCTGACGACCGCGTCAAAGCCAGTCCCTTGGCCAAACGCATCGCTGCTGAACTGGGCGTTGACCTATCGACCGTCACCGGAACTGGCCCCAATGGGCGGATTGTGAAGGAAGACGTTGAGGCTGCTGCTTCTGGTGGTGGAACCTCCGCCCCCAAAACTGCCACAAGTACCGTTAGTGCTGAGCCTGTCGAGCCGAAGGCCACCGAAGGTGAACTACGGGTTGCACAAACAAGCCCTTCGACAAGCTCAGGGCAAACGGTTGTGGCGGGCGACACCGGCATTCCGCACGAAGTCGTCAAACTATCGGGCATGCGCAAAACGATTGCGCGCCGCTTGACGGAAAGCAAGCAACAGGTGCCGCACATCTACCTAACCGTCGATATCCGCCTCGATGCTTTGCTGAAACTGCGCGGCGAATTGAATGCGTCGCTGGAGGGTCGCGGCATTAAGCTGTCGGTCAACGATATGCTGATCAAGGCGCTCGGCGTTGCGCTGCGCGAAGTGCCAGCGTGCAATGTCAGCTTTGCGGGTGATACTATGCTGCAATACAGCCGCAGCGACATCAGCGTCGCGGTGAGCATCCCCAATGGCCTGATCACCCCGATCATCACCGATGCGGGCAATAAAAGCATCTCGGCGATCTCGTCCGAGATGGCGACGCTGGCGGCCAAGGCCAAGGACGGCAAGCTGCAACCGCATGAATTCCAGGGCGGCACAGCGTCGATCAGCAACATGGGCATGATGGGCATCAAACAATTCGACGCCGTCATCAACCCGCCACAAGCGATGATCCTAGCGATTGGAGCAGGGGAAAAGCGGCCCTATGTCGTCGATGACGCGCTGGCGATTGCCACGGTGATGAGCGCAACGGGTTCCTTCGACCACCGCGCGATTGACGGCGCGGATGGCGCGATGCTGATGAAAACGTTCAAAGAACTGGTGGAGAAGCCTTTGGGGTTGGTGGCTTAAAGGTCGATTAACCACGTGAACGAAGCTGACCCCTCACCAACGTCGCCTAAGCAGCAAGCTGCTAAGGCTTTGGTTTCCTCTCCCTCGAGGGGAGAGGAGGGTGCTGGTCGGAAGGCGATACGCGGTTACTCGAAAACGACTTTAGGACGCGCCAAAAAGCTGCGTCGAGATATGACACTACAGGAAAAGCTGCTCGGGCGATACCTGCGTGACCGACGTCTTGGTGGATTCAAGTTTCGCGATCAACAGCCGCTGGGCCTTATGTCGGCGATTTTGTCTGTCAGGAGCAAAAACTGATAGTCGAGGCAGACGGCTCTCAGCACGCCGAAAGCGCGTATGATAGAAAGCGCGACGAGTTTCTGAAAAGCAAAGGCTATCGAACCCTCCGTTTCTGGAACAACGAAATCAAT
>JANOTI010000237.1:0-1938 GCA_031416255.1 Sphingomonadales bacterium
GCGCAAAGCTATCCGTCGCGAACGAAGGACCAGATACCGGTCGATTTCTCGACAGGCTCCGTCGGGCTTGGCGTCGCGATAACCGCGTTTTCGAGCCTGGTTCAGGATTACCTGATCGCTCATGGGCAAATGGATGAGGCCGATGCTGGCCGTATGATCTCGCTGATGGGTGATGCGGAACTCGATGAAGGTAATATCTATGAGTGCCTGATTGAGGGCTATAAGCACGACATCCGCAACTGCTGGTGGGTGGTTGATTACAACCGCCAATCGCTTGACAGCACCACCGCTGATCGGATGTTCCGCCGTTTTGACGATATCTTTGAAACCTGTGGCTGGCGGGTTATCACGCTAAAGCACGGTAAGCTGCAGCTGGCGGCGTTTGCCCGCCCCGGGGGTAAAGCGATCGAGGAGTGGATTGAGACGTGCCCGAATGCCGACTTTGCGGTGCTGACGTATCAGGGGGGTGCTGCTTGGCGGGTGCGGCTGATGGCCGATATCGGTGGCCAGCCCGATGTCGAAAATCTGCTCGAAAGTTTTGACGACGACGGTCTCGCGGCGCTGATGACCAACCTTGGCGGGCATTGCATCGAAACTCTTATGGATGCGTTCGACAGTGCCAACGACGAACGGCCAACGATGTTTATCGCTTATACGGTTAAAGGCTATGGTCTGCCGCTTGCCGGGCATAAAGACAATCATTCAGGGATGATGAACCCTGCGCAAATGGATCAGTTCCGCGCCAGCATGGGCATAGCCGCTGGCTCTGAATGGGAGCCTTATGCCGGATTGGGAGATAACGCAGCAACGCAGCTCAAAGCGTTTGTCAATGCTAGTGTGTTGGCCAGCAAAGATGGTGAGCCGATAGCCGATGCGATTCCTGTCCCAGCACGCTTGCCAGTACCCGAAGGCGCCCAACAATCCACCCAAGCGGCGTTCGGCAACGTTCTGCTTGGCCTAGCCAAATCCGGGGAACTGCTCGGCGATCGCATTGTTACCACAGCTCCAGATGTGACCCAGACAACCAATTTGGGAGCATTCGTCAATCAACGCGGCTTATTCCGCCGCTCCGAACTCGCCGACGTTTTTCGTGCAGCGAAGATTCCGTCGGCGCAAAAATGGGCGGCGCACAAAGCGGGGCAACACATCGAACTTGGTATTGCGGAGAACAACTTCTTCCTGATGCTGACTTCACTGGGGCTTGCAGCACCGCATTTTGGCACAAGGCTGATCCCCGTCGGGACAGTCTATGATCCGTTCATTGCGCGCGGATTGGATGCGCTGAATTATGGCTGTTACTCGGATGCGCGGTTTTTGCTGGTTGGTACACCTTCCGGATTGACGCTGGGGCCAGAAGGCGGCGCGCACCAATCGATCAACACGCCGCTGATCGGCATGGGTCAGCCCAGCTTGGCCTATTTCGAGCCAGCCTTTGCCGATGAAGTCGCGCTGATTATGCGCTGGGCCTTTGAATATCTGCAACAGCCAGACGGTAGCTCAGTGTATCTGCGTCTTTCCACGCGCTCTATACCGCAACTTGACCGATCCGAGGACCGTTGGGAAGAAGGCGCAATAAAGGGTGGTTATTGGCTGAAGCAACCCGCGCCGGGGGCAGAGGCCGCGATTATCGCTACAGGTGCGATCTTGCCCGAAGCCATTGCGGCATGGGAAGCCTTGCAAGACGATATACCCGGCATCGGCCTGATGGTGGCCACATCACCCGACCTTTTGCATCGTGGTTGGTCAGATGCACGTGCGGCACGCTGGAACGGTGGGAACAAAGAGCCTGCGCACATCGCCCGATTGCTATCGGCATTGTCGCCAACCGCAGGCCTCATCACTGTGATAGACGGCAGTCCAAGCGCATTGTCATGGATCGGCGGGGTGCGCGGCAATAGGGTGTCACCGCTTGGCGTGGACCGGTTTGGTCAAACCGGC
>JANOTI010000238.1:0-12718 GCA_031416255.1 Sphingomonadales bacterium
TTTGCCTTGGAGGCGACGCTGTCTCTTCCCGATATATTGAACGCACCGGTTGATGCAGCTTGCTCCGCTGTAATTCACGAAACCGGCGACGTTAAAAGCTACTGGGCGGTCAAGCATCCTCTAGGAAAGCCGGATTTTCACCATAAGGATTGCTTTGCACTAAAACTCGCGCCACCAGTGCGACTATGAAATTTGGTATTGATCGTTTCCTTTCTGACTCCGCTTTGCGTGCGCCCTTAAAGGGCAAGCGTGTTGCGCTCCTCGCTCACCCTGCATCGGTTACAGCGGATTTGATACATTCGCTGGATGCGATTGCGGCGCTTGGTGATATCCACCTGACCGCCGCTGTCGGCCCGCAACATGGGCTTAAAGGGGATAAGCAAGACAATATGATGGAAAGCCCGGATTACACCGATCCGGTTTACGGCATTCCTGTGTTCAGCCTGTACGGCGAAGTCCGCCGCCCGACAGGGCAGATGATGGGAACTTTTGATACCATCTTGATTGACATGCAGGATCTGGGTTGCCGCATCTATACCTTCATAACGACGCTGCTTTATGTGCTGGAGGCAGCCGCAGAACATGGAAAGTCGGTGTGGGTATTGGACCGACCAAACCCTGCCGGACGGCCTGTAGAGGGGATGACTTTGCAGTCTGGCTTTGAGAGCTTTGTCGGAGCAGGTCCCATGCCTATGCGACACGGATTAACTTTGGGCGAGATTGGCCAGTGGTTCATCGATCACTATAAACTCGATGTGGATTATCACGTCATCGCTATGGAGGGGTATAAGCCGGATGCGGCGCCTGGCTTTGGCTGGCCTGAAGACCGTATATGGGTAAACCCCAGCCCCAATGCCGCCAATATCAACATGGCGCGCGCCTATGCCGGCACAGTGATGCTGGAAGGTGCAACGCTCAGCGAGGGCAGAGGGACGACCCGTCCGCTGGAGATATTTGGCGCGCCCGATATCGATGCTCGTGCAGTTATAGCAGAAATGCAGATGTTAGCGCCCGAATGGCTGGATGGCTGCATCCTGCGCGAAATATGGTTTGAGCCGACGTTTCATAAGCATGTGCATCAATTGTGCCACGGTGTGCACATCCATGCCGAGGGACCGCGTTATGGGCATAATACCTTCAAACCATGGCGCGTTCAGGCGCTGGGGTTCAAAGCCATCTGCCGCCTTTATCCCGACTATCCGTTGTGGCGCGGCACGGAATTCAAATATGAATATACCGATGATGTCCTTGCGATTGACGTTATCAATGGCGGACCTGCCCTTCGGTTGTGGGTTGATGATCCGCAGGGCCAGCCGGCTGATCTTGACGCGCTAACATTGCCCGATGAGGCGGCTTGGATTGATGCGCGGAAACCCTTTTTACTTTACTGATTATGGCTGACCATCCACCAATCCCCCAACCGCAATTAAGCGAAGCAGAAGCCGACCAGCGGCTTAGTGCCAGAAACACCGACTTTATTGCCTTAATGGCAAAGGCCGATCACCTGTACCATGCAAACGACCACCGCGCCGCCGCAGCCTTTTTTCGCGTTGCGGTTCGGTCGGCTGAAGCGAGTGGAACTACATCCGCCGGCATGGCTCGTGATGCCAAACGAGCGCAGGCGATGGTTGTGTGGTTTGACCAAATGTTCAAAGACCATCTGTTGAATACTCTTGATGGTGCAGGCTTTACCAAATCGCAGCGGCACCCCCGTTTTCAAAAATCTTTAGAAATTATGCTGGGTGAGCAATCGCGCGCGCCGGTATTTCGCCGGTTTCCACAGAACCCGCTTGTCTATTTCTACCCTGATCTTCCACATGTCGAATTTGCCAATGTTGCTGATTATGCTTGGCGAGACGTTTTGGAGGCGTCTTTTCCTGCCATGCGCGAAGAAGCCCTTAGCGTGTTGGGCAGGGAGACCGATTTCCGTCCCTATATTCAAACCAACACCCAACGACCGCAAGGCGATGTTCACGGCTTGCTGGAAAATCCGGATTGGAGCACGTATTTTTTATGGGAAAATGGTGGACCGGTCGAGGATCATGTTTCCCGATGCCCCAAAACTTTTTCGGCAACGCTTGACGCTGTGCCGTTGTGCCACATTGGCCCACGTGCGCCATCGGTGATGCTGTCAATGCTGCGACCAAAGGCGAGTATTCCGCCGCATACAGGGATGCTTAACTGCCGGTACATCTGCCACCTACCATTGGTGGTGCCGGATAAATGCGGCTTTCGCGTGGGTGAAACGACAATAGAATGGACCGAAGGACAGATGATCGCCTTTGACGATACGGTCGAGCATGAGGCTTGGAACCGCAGCGATCAAAATAGGCTGGTGCTGATTTTCGATATCTGGCGGCCAGAATTGGAACCTATAGAACGCGAAATGGTTGCGGCTTTATTCGCCGCGGTGGATTCATATTAACGTTGGTCAATAGATTTAATCAGGAGAGATGAGATGGATCAAACAGCCACGAAAAATCCTTTAAGAATTACGCTCTGGGTCCTCCTGATTGTCTATATATTCAACTTTCTAGACCGGCAGATTGTTAATATCCTTGCCGAACCCATTAGCCGCGATCTGGGCCTATCCGATACGCAAATTGGACTCATGACCGGCGTGGCATTTGCAGCTTTCTACACGCTGCTTGGACTGCCCATTGCCCGCTATGCCGATAATCCCAAAACCAATCGGGTTGGATTGATTGCAGGGGCATTGGTGGTCTGGTCTGCGATGACGGCGGTATGCGGCATGGCGCAGAATTTTGTGCAATTGCTGTTGGCCAGGATCGGCGTTGGCATAGGTGAGGCGGGTTGCACACCCGCGGCCCATTCGTTGATTGCAGATATGACAGAGCCAGCAAAGCGTTCTTCGGCAATGGCGTTCTATGCATTAGGAATCCCGATCGGCACCTTGCTAGGTATGCTTATCGGTGGGCAATTGGCTGATGTTTATGGCTGGCGAACAGCCTTTATCGCGGTAGGACTTCCAGGGATTGTACTTGCCCTAATGGTCGTTCTGCTAATTCGGGATCCACGTAGGTCAACAGATGGGCTAGCGATTGCCAGCGTAGCTGCGCCACGACTGGATACCAAACAGGCACTTGCCGAAATCCTCAAATCGCGTGCGTTTCTTCTGCTGTTGGCTGCAGGATCGGCGGCATCGTTTTTAAGTTATGGCAAAACGACGTGGACAACAATTTTCTTTCAACGAACGCATGGTTTAAGCGCAGGTGAAACCGGCTTTTGGTTTGGCATCTGGGGAGGTGTAGCGGGGATTATTGGTACATTTCTCGGTGGATGGTTAGCCGACCATTACGGCAAGAAAAACCGCCGTCACGTCTTGACGGCGCCTGCCATAGGTATGGCGCTTGCGATACCATTCGCGCTAGCCAGCTATCATGCCACCGACTGGCGGATTGGGCTCGCGTTGCTTATGGTTCCTACTTTGCTCAATTCGCTCTATTATGGGCCGACATATTCCAGCGCACAGGGGCTTGTTCCAATGCCTGCAAGAGCAATGGCAAGTGCGACACTTCTGTTTTGCCAGAATTTGATCGGCCTTGGCTTGGGGCCGCTGTTTTTTGGAATACTATCGGACCAATTCAAACCGATAGCGGGAGACGACAGCGTGCGTTGGGTGCTTTACGGCGCAGCATTTTTGGGACTGGTCCCGGCTTTTTTCTTCTGGCGAGCCAGCCTCCGGCTTAATGCAGAGCTGGATCAAAAGGACTAGTTCTTGCGCACCAGCTCGCGCATTGCATCGTCCAATCCGCCAAGCGTCAGCGGATACATTCTGTCTTTCAACAGCTCTTTCAGGATCTTAGTTGATTGTGAATAATTCCAGTGCGCTTCGGGCGTGGGATTCAGCCACACCGCAGCGGGATAAGTGTTCACCATCCGCTGCACCCAGACAGCGCCTGCTTCCTCGTTGAAATGTTCAACCGAGCCACCCGGATGACTGATTTCATAAGGGCTCATCGCCGCATCGCCGACAAAAATCAGCTTATAATCGTGCGGGAATTTGTGCAGCACATCCCACATCGGCGTGCGCTCGGCAAATCGGCGACGGTTATCTTTCCACACGCCTTCATAGGGGCAATTGTGGAAATAGAAGAATTCGAGATTTTTGAACTCGGCCGTTGCTGCGCTAAACAGTTCCTCGCAGAGCTTGATAAACGGGTCCATTGATCCGCCGACATCAAGAAACAGCATCACTTTAATCGCGTTGCGCCGTTCGGCGCGCATGTGGATATCCAGCCAGCCCTGCCGCGCCGTGCCGTTGATAGTTGCGCCAATATCCAGTTCATCCTGTGCGCCATCGCGCGCGAATTTGCGCAAGCGCCGCATGGCGATTTTGATATTCCGTGTGCCCAGTTCTTTGGTGTTGTCGAGATTGGCAAACTCACGCTTTTCCCACACTTTTAGCGCGCGCTTGTGCTTGGATTCCCCGCCAATCCGGACACCCTCGGGGTTATAGCCGTTATTACCATAGGGTGACGTGCCGCCGGTGCCGACCCATTTGCTCCCGCCCTCATGGCGCTTTTGCTGTTCTTCCAGACGCTTTTTCAACGTCTCCATAATCTCGTCCCAGGAACCCAGCGATTTGATCGCTGCCATTTCCTCGGGCGTCAGGAATTTCTCTGCGACCGCTTTCAGCCATTCTTCGGGTACATCGCCCTGGGCATTGCCAAATTCGGCCATCAAGCCTTTAAACACTTTGTTGAATACCTGGTCGAACCGGTCGAGCAACGCCTCGTCTTTCACCAATACGGTGCGTGCGAGATAATAGAACTCTTCCGGATTGCGTTCAATGACATCGGCTTGAAGCGCTTCCAACAATGCCAGATGCTCTTTCAACGAAGCGGGGATACCTGCGCTGCGCAATTCATCGAGAAAGTTGAAAAACATCAGATGTGGCTCCGTTGATTGTAATTATGCACTGCCGAGCTAGCCCGCATCCGTCAACTGCGTTCATCCAGACATTAAGCATTCGCTAACCATGTCAATTTACACCGATTGATATAACAAAATGGGTCACAAAATTACCATGGAAATTCAAGCAATTCAGGAAAACAGATGGATCAACGAGACCGCAAAAATTTGCGGCGAGGTGGTTGTGGACTGTTCCGATACGGTTGGTACGCTGGAAAATGCGTTGCGATCTGCAGGTGAACTTCAACAAAAACATCTTGAGATGGAAGCCATAACGCAACAGCTCGCGCATGAAATTGAAAATGTTGCAGCGGCCACTGCGGAGGCTCGGGATTTGTCCGATTCCGCCCGTGAAAAAGTGGCGGCAGGAAGTGCAACAGTGTCAAGTTCACTGGCCGGTTTTACCGACATGATCGGCCTGATAAACCGGTTAGGTACGCACATTACTGGCTTTGCCGCAGCGATGGACCAGGTCAAACGTGCCAGTCAGGCGATTGATAACATCGCCCGAACGACCAACATGCTCGCCCTTAATGCGGCAATTGAGGCCCAGAAAGCAGGGGCAGCCGGGCAAACATTCGCTGTCGTTGCTGCAGAGGTTAAAAAACTGGCACTTGATTCAAGAACTGCAGCCGTTGAAATTACCGGTACGGTCAACTCATTGTCGGGCGAGGCTGAAAAGCTGGTTTTTGATATTGGCAGTGGCATAGAAGGCAGCGCAAAGGCGCAAGCACAATTTGCCGAGATGGAACAATTGCTTGGCGGCCTGAGTACGATTGTTTCGCAAGTTGACCGCAAAACTGCAGAAATCGCTAGCAACACGGCGGCCATTAACGATGGCTTGGGCGAATCAAAGCGCGTTCGTGCAGCCGTTGATACGGCAAACACGACAATGCATGAACAGCTGTCGCACGCACATCAGGATGTTACAGATCTGGAAACCCGTGCGAACATCATGTTCGACAAGCTTGTGCATAGCGGTATGTCGCGAGAAGACAGCCAGTTTGTAGAGTTGGCCTGCGAACAAGCGGAACGGATCAAACAGTTTACTGAACAAGCAATCGAAGCAGGTTCGTTAACGTTAGTCTCGCTGTTCGACGAAAATCTTGTTGCGGTCGTGGGAAGCAATCCGGTTCGGTATCGATCGTCATTTTCCGATTGGGCCGATACGCATTGGCGGCCACTGTTCGACGAAATCAGCACCCTACGTCCGGAAATACTAACTTCGGTTTGCACCAGTTCTAAAGGATTCCTGCCCACGCACATGAGCAAATTTTCGGCCATCCCTACAGGCGAAATCGCCCATGACAGCCGGTATTGCCGCAATGGCCGAGTCTTTTTAGAGGGCGTTGATATTGCTGCTAAAACGAGCGAGCAGAGCTATATGATGGCAGTTTACCGCCATACAGGCGCATCAGGCGGCAATCGTTCGGAAGCAGTCGTACGCAACGTCTATGTGCCGTTGTACGTACACGGCCGCCGCTGGGGTGATTTGGAAGTCGCCTATATTTTATAGACTGACCCCAGCTAGCCCTGACGTCGCGCCATAAAGGCCAGTCGTTCAAACAGCATGACGTCTTGTTCGTTCTTTAGCAAAGCGCCGTGCAAAGGCGGAATGGCTTTGGTGGGATCGCGATTTTGCAGAACATCCAAAGGCATATCTTCGTGCAGCAACAGTTTAAGCCAATCGAGCAGTTCACTGGTAGAAGGCTTTTTCTTAAGCCCCGGAACGTCACGGATTTCGTAAAAAATATCCATCGCTTTTGACACCAGGATTTTCTGGATGTCAGGGAAGTGGACATCAATGATTGATTGCATCGTTCCGCGATCAGGAAACTTTATATAGTGGAAAAAGCAACGGCGCAAAAACGCATCGGGTAGTTCTTTTTCGTTATTGGACGTAATCACAACGATAGGCCGCTCAACGGCTTTGATGGTTTCATGCGTTTCATAAACGTAGAATTCCATCCGATCCAATTCCTGCAACAAATCGTTGGGAAATTCGATATCAGCCTTGTCGATTTCGTCGATCAACAAAACCGGAAGCTGTTCGGACGTGAAGGCTTCCCACAGCTTTCCCTTTTTGATGTAGTTGCGGATATCGTGGACCCGTTCATCGCCCAATTGGCTATCGCGCAGACGGGCTACAGCATCATATTCATAAAGGCCTTGATGTGCTTTTGTTGTTGATTTGATATTCCACTCAATCAGCGGAGCGCCCATCGCTTTCGCAATTTCTTGCGCCAAGACAGTTTTGCCGGTGCCGGGCTCGCCTTTGACTAACAAAGGACGACGCAATTTTGCCGCCGCGTTGACAGCGACTTTCAAATCGTCGGTTGCTACATAATTTTGTGTGCCGTCAAAACGCATGGACTGTTTCCCAGATTTAATCATTCGATTAACCGGTAATGCGTGGCCTTCGCTGATGCAACGGGGCATTTGCACCGATGCAGAAGAAATACTATTCTTCGTTACAGCGATGTCATGATGTGGTGCCGGGCGGCGATGAGGTGCCAAAGCCCTTTTTGCTGAGCCAACAGCTGTTGGCTGCCAAATGCCATGGCGCGTTCTATTGCCGCTGCCCCAGAAAGAGCGCCCACTAAACCAATTGTTCTGTTCTCATCAGGCAGCGCGCATTTTTCCGGAGTGATACCCAGCATCAGGGCTGCGCGGTCCAGCAATCCCCGTGTTGACTGCCAATCAAGCACAAACGCCATTGCTGCGCCTGCCGGGCATCCCTTGCGATCCGACGTTGCCAGCATCTCGAAACTACGCTGTTGCGTTGCCAGTACAGCTTCAATTTTGTCCTGGTCAAGATGACGGCGGATGGGGCCAGCAGCAACGGTTAGTCGGTTCAAAAACCGACGTTCAGTGGAAAAAGCTGTGGTCGTATCGGTCAACCATGCACGGGCTTCTGGATCGACGATTTTGCTGGCTGCATGATCGACAACGCCGGGTAGCCTGCCATGCGAAACGTTCAGGAAATGAGCAATGTCAGCCAGCAGCGCAGGGAGGCTGTCCTTTACCGATTTGCGCAAATCGGGCGCCGTCATGCAACGGTCAAGGAATGCCGCCAATGGTCCGCTTACAGACAGGCTGCCATGTTCAGCAACAAGTAGGGCAAAGCCTTCCCCAAAATCTCTGCTTTGCGCTGCGCGTTGTTCCATGCTTTACTCCACATCCGACAGAGCAGGCGTGAGGCCCACTTTGATCAATATGTGGCCATAGCAAGAGTTTCTAAACGAGCCGTTTACAGCGATTTCATCAAACCAATGAAAATGCGTCAGCAAAATGTATTTACTGGTCCAAAAAGCTCCGCATTTTACGCGAACGGCTTGGGTGTTTCAGCTTACGCAACGCCTTTGCCTCGATCTGACGGATGCGCTCACGGGTCACCGAAAACTGTTGGCCGACTTCTTCCAGCGTGTGATCGGTGTTCATGCCGATGCCAAAACGCATGCGAAGAACGCGTTCTTCGCGCGGGGTTAGCGAAGCGAGGACGCGAGTAACCGTTTCCTTCAAGTTCGCCTGAATAGCGGCGTCCACTGGAATAACAGCGTTCTTGTCCTCAATGAAGTCGCCCAAATGGCTGTCTTCTTCGTCACCGATTGGCGTTTCAAGGCTGATAGGTTCCTTGGCGATTTTCATCACCTTGCGGACTTTTTCCAGCGGCATCGAAAGACGCTCGGCCATTTCCTCTGGCGTTGGTTCGCGGCCCTGTTCGTGCAGGAACTGGCGGCTGGTGCGCACCAGCTTGTTGATCGTCTCGATCATGTGCACCGGAATACGGATGGTGCGCGCCTGATCCGCGATCGAACGCGTGATCGCTTGGCGTATCCACCACGTCGCATAGGTCGAAAACTTGTAACCACGGCGGTATTCGAACTTATCGACCGCTTTCATCAGGCCGATGTTGCCTTCTTGAATAAGGTCAAGGAATTGCAGGCCGCGATTGGTGTATTTTTTGGCGATGGAAATCACCAGGCGCAGATTCGCCTCGACCATTTCCTTCTTGGCGATGCGGGCTTCACGCTCGCCTTTTTGCACCATGTTGACGATGCGGCGGAATTCGCTGAGGCTCATACCGGTGGCGGATGCGATATCGGATACTTCACTACGGATACGCTCAACCGAATCGGCTTCAAGTTCAACAAACTTCGCCCACTTTTTGTCGATGCCAGCAACCGATTCGAGCCAATTCTCGTCAATCTCGTGGTTTACATAGCGGTCGAGGAAATCCTTGCGCGGAACTTTATGGCGCTCGGCCAGACGCAGCATTTGTCCGCCAAGCGCAGTAAGGCGGCGGTTGAACGAGTAAAGCTGGTCAACCAGAAACTCGATCTTGTTCGCGTGGAACTTTACGCTTTCGACCTCGGCGGTCAGATCTTCGCGTAATTTCTGATACTTATTTTCCGAAGCTTTGGTGAATTCTTCGCCATTTGCCATCGACTGCATACGTTGCAGCTGAATATTCGAAAACTTCTTGAACAGGCTGGTGATCGTCGCGAATTTTTCCAGTGCGCCGGGTTTCAGCGCCTCTTCCATCTGCGCGAGCGAAAGCGTGTTGTCTTCTTCCTCTTCCTCAACCGGACGCATCCGGCGCTCGGTCATATCTTCATCGTCTTCATTGGCGGCCGCATCGGGCTCGTCCGCGACTTCTTCTTCTTCCTTATAGGAAACACCAGCGGTCTTTTCGCTGATTTCGCCATCGCCATCTTCTTCGCCGTCTTCGGTCAAGGATTCAGGCGCTGGTTCTTTGGTCAGCATCGCGTCGAGATCAAGAATCTCGCGCAATTGCATCTCGCTGTTGTTCAGCGCGTTCGACCATTCTATAATCGCGTGGAAGGTAATCGGGCTCTCGCAAAGCCCAAGGATCATCGTGTCGCGGCCGGATTCAATCCGCTTTGCAATCGCGATTTCGCCCTCGCGGCTGAGCAGTTCAACCGCACCCATTTCGCGCAGATACATGCGGACAGGGTCGTCGGTGCGTTCACCAGCAGTCGATTTTTTGGCTTGCGTCAAAGAACGGGGATCGTTTTCGGAGATGTTGTCGATGGTCTCGACTTCTTCTTCCTGCTCGTCCGCATCTTCGCCGGCTTCATCCGATTCGACGATTTGCACGCCCATCTCGCTGATCGCAGACATCACGTCTTCAATTTGCTCGGACGAGAATTGCCCTTCGGGAACCGCGGCGTTCAATTCATCTATCGTCAGATACCCGCGGCGCTTTGCCTTAGCGAGCAGCTTTTTCACCTGCGCATCGTTCAGGTCGATCAGTGGCGCATCACCACCGTTGTCGTCCGTATTGTCGTCATCTAAATCTGGGTTCGTTGCCAAAATACTATCGCTTCCATATCAGGCCAAAAGGCCCCTAAAGTATGTCGTCGCTCTGAAAAAGCGCGGCGAGCCGTCGGTCGAAATCTTCCTTTTCCGCTCTCAAACGTTGTTGCAGAGCGTAACTTTCGTCGGTCAAGTCGTTGCTTGCCGCCTCGGTCGCCCGCATCAAAGCGGTTTCAAGCTGAGGGCGTTCGCGCATCAATTGGATCGCTTCATCCAACCCCCGCACCGCTGCCCCCGCAGAAAAGCTCTCATCTCCGACAGGGTTCGGCTTCACAAAAGCAAAGGCCGATCCATCACCGGATAGGAGAGATTGTGCTACATTATACAGATCACCTCCCAATATGGTAAGGAGGGCACCACTATCAAGTGTTTCTTTTGCGTGGATTGCGGCCAACATTGCCGCCAACAGCCGGTGATGCGTCGGATCGCGCAATGTGAAGCCTGCAAGTGATTCGTGGTGGCGCAGAATTTGCGCCGGATCGTGGAGCAAAGCAGACAACACCCCTTGCACCAGCAGATCGCTGCCGTGCGCACCAATCGACCGCGCTTCGTTGGTCGTCGGGCGGGGAGGGCTATAGCCTTTATTACCTCTAAAGTCTTTGCGCGGCTGAAAGGTCTGTCGTTGTGGTTTTGCAAACAGCCGGTCGAACCGTTCAGCAAAGGCATCGGCGTAATGATGACGGATTTCGCCGTCCGCGATATTGGCGAGATGCGCGCCAAGCCGCTGTTTTAGTCCCGCACGGTCCTCGGGCGTTGCAATCGGTCCAGCGGCAACTTCGGATTTCCATAGGCGCTCAACCAGCGGTTCAGCTGCTTCCAGCAATTGCCGAAACGCACCCGGCCCAGCGCTTTTGACGACATCATCGGGGTCTTGTCCGTCGGGCAACGTCACAAAATCAAGGCTATGCCCAGGCTTCAGCCCACCCAAAGCGCGCCCCGCCGCGCGCAATGCCGCTTTCTGCCCCGCTGAATCGCCGTCAAAGCACAGCAAGGGCTTTGGCACCATCCGCCACAGCATCATGATCTGTGTCTCGGTAAGGGCCGTGCCAAGCGGCGCTACAGCCTCGTTAAAGCCCGCCTGAGCGAGCGCAATCGCATCCATATAGCCCTCGACCACAATCACACGATTGCTGGCACGCGATGCGGGGGAGGCTTTGTCGAGATTATACAGCGTCCGCCCCTTGTCGAACAAAGGCGTGTCGGGCGAGTTCAGATATTTCGGCTCGCCAGCGCCCAATATACGCCCACCAAAGGCAATCACACGACCACGCGGATCGCGGATCGGAATCATAAGGCGACCACGAAACCGGTCATAGGGTTCTTTGTCCTCAACTGCGATGAGCAAGCCCGACTCGACCAGCTTCTCTGTGCCAAAACTTGCCAGCGCCTCTTTCAACTTGGCTCGGCTATCGGGCGCATAGCCGATACCAAAGGCTTTCAGCGTCTCCGCCTTTAACCCGCGTTTCTCGCAATAGGCCCGCGCCTCGGCTCCCTCCAGCCCTTGAAACTGCGCGACAAACCAATCCTGCGCTGCTGTCATGACGTCATAAAGCGTATTGGCACGTTCAGCCTTTGCCGCTGCCTTCGGGTCGGCTGCCGGAACCTGCATCCCCGCCGCATCGGCCAGTTCCTTGACCGCATCCATAAACGACAGCCCACGCTGATCGGTCATCCAGCGGATAGCATCGCCATGCGCTGAACAGCCGAAGCAGTGGTAAAACCCCTTTTCATCGTTGATCGTAAAGCTGGGCGTTTTTTCGTTATGGAACGGACAGCATGCCTTAAACTCACGCCCCGCTTTGGTGACTTTGATGCTGCGCCCGATAAGCGCCGACAACGTCGTCCGCGCGCGCAATTCATCCAGCCATTGAGGGGTTAGGGACATCTTTGCCCTATGTCAGGAAAGCGCCGCCTTCACCAGTGCGCTTGCTTTGCTATCCAGCTCTGACGCATGGCGTGCTTTCAGCTCCGCCATCACGCGGCCCATGTCTTTTAGCGAATCTGCGCCGAGTTCAGCCTTGATCGCTTCAATCGCGGCGGTCGTTGCAGCTTCGTCCATCTGTGCAGGCAGGAAAGTTTCGATCACCGCAAGTTCGGATTTTTCAACCGCCGCCAGTTCATCGCGGCCGCCTTGTTCGAACATCGTGATCGATTCGCGGCGTTGTTTGACCATCTTTTGCAGCACTTCGACGACCAGCACATCATCATCGGGAAGTTGTGTGGCGGTGCGCAGTTCGATGTCGCGGTCTTTGATCTTGGCAAGGATCAGGCGGACGGCGGCAAGCCGGTCTTTCTCGCCAGCCTTCATCGCGGTGATCTGTGCGGCTTTGATGGTATCGCGAATCATGGTGTTCTCATTTCTATAAATTCAATCTTGGCCCCTTAGGCCGAACAGGGCTGTGTAACAAACTTCGCGTCTTCGTGTCTTCGTGCGAGTCAAAAT
>JANOTI010000239.1:0-4772 GCA_031416255.1 Sphingomonadales bacterium
ATATGCAAACGCCGCTTTATTCAGCAACTTCACAGATGATAATGGAGGATCAGGCGCAAATCCTTCCAAAGTCTAATGGAGCGAAGCCTTTGGTTGTCAACAGTGGCCAGTTTCTCGCCACGCAGCTTGGACTCATTAAAAGTGACTCACTTGCCAAACGTGTGGTAGCCCGTGCACGGCTGGCGCAGAACCCGGAATATGCAAATCAAGGCAGTAATGCCAAAGATCGCTCTGATCAGGCAGCCGGTAGAGTTCGGTCGCAGCTGATGGTCGAAAATGTACGCGACAGCCGGCTTGTCAACATTACGATCACTTCGCCATCAGCGGTAACATCTGCCAATCTCGCCAATATTTATGCAGACGAATTCATTGCAAGCAATTTGGAGCGCAGTTTTGATTCAACCGATTATGCCCGCGAGTTTTTGGAAAAGCAGTTGGAGTCAACGCGGCAGAAACTGGAAAATTCGGAACGCGAACTGGTAGGCTATGCATCCGATCAGCAAATCGTCGAACTGGGAACAGATAAAGAGGGCAACGCTAGTCGGTCGCTTGATGCCAGCAACTTAGTGCGGCTGAACGATGCCCTTGCCGATGCCCGGATTGAGCGGATCAGTGCAGCTCAAAATATGCGAGCGGGTAATCTTGGTATTGAAAACTCCGCCGAGCCCGCATCTGTTGTCGCTTTGCGAACGCAAATGGCGCAGCTTGAAGCCGAATATCAGCAAAAAAGTGCGATATTCCTACCCGATTATCCCGAAATGCGCGCTTTGCGTGAGCAAATCAAATCTCTGGAACGGGCAATTGGCGGCGAACGACGTACAACCAAATCGTCGCAATCAGTGGGGCTGAACGCTGCCTATCGGGCTGCTGTTGAAAAGGAAAATGACCTCGTTGGCCAAGTTGACGGATTAAAGACTGAATTGCTGAAGCTGCGCAATCGCAGCATTGAATACACCATTCTGCAGCGCGATGTGGATACCAACCGCGCTGTTTATGATGGTCTGCTGCAGCAATATAAAGAGGTCGGCGTCAGCGACGGACTAGGCGAAAACGATATCACCGTAGTTGATAAAGCAAAAATCCCGGGCTCTCCAGTTTCGCCCAATATCCCGTTTAATTTGTTGGTAGGCCTATTGGGTGGCTTGATGCTGGGTTTAGGCGGCGCGTTTTTGATCGAGTTCGTTGGCGACTCAATCAATCTGCCCGAAGAAGTGCAGCGAAAATTGAACCTGTCTTTGTTGGGCGTAATGCCGAACAGCAAAAGCGGCGCACGGATCAGCGACGAAGCGAACGATCCGAAATCCGAAATTGCCGAAGCTGCCTATTCGTTGCGAACGGCGTTGCAGTTCACCACTTCACATGGTGCGCCAAAATCATTGCTGCTGACCAGTTCGCGGCCAGCCGAGGGCAAGAGCAGCGTGTCCTTTGCCCTGTCGCTAGCCTTTGCGCGTCAGGGAAAGCGAGTGCTTTTGGTTGATGCTGATATGCGCCGCCCGACCTTCTATCCTGGCCTTAACTCTCGCGAAGACGAGGCTGGCTTGTCAAACGTATTGACCGGCCAGTTGAACGGTGATTTGCCAGTGCGGAAAACAGGTGTCGCAAACCTGTGGTTGATGAGCGCGGGCCCTATGGTCCCCAACCCAGCCGATCTGTTGTCCACCAACGCCTTTTCCGAAATGGTCGAACGTGCGCTGACCAAATTTGACATCGTTATCGCCGATGGCCCCCCCGTGTTAGGGCTGGCTGACGCTTTGCTGCTCAGCGCGCAAAGTGAAGCGACGATCATGGTTGTTGAAGCCAGTTCTATTCGTCGCTCACAAGTGATAGCGGCGCTCAATCGGCTACGCTCTGCCAATGCCCATATCGTTGGCGCTGTTCTGAACAAATTCAACCGAAGCAATTCCGGATACGGTTATGGCTATCAATATGATTACAGCGCATCGACCGATAGCGAAGGGGCCGATGACCGCAAGATTGTGTTGAACGCCAAAGACTGATGATGCAGCTTCCAGCCACCCTTCCTCGCCGTATTGCGGCGTTGCTGATATTTGTTCTGTTCGCCATAGCGATAGTCTCCACGGCCCGGTTAGAAGGACAAGCCGCCAGCTCCCCTAAAAGGCGATCTGATACCGCGCTGCGGCAGGCTGTGAGTGCCAATATGTCAGCCAAAGAGCTTCGCCAACAGGCTCGTAAAATTGCGCTGACTGATCCGCTGCACGCAGTTGGTTTCTTTTTGCAAGTCATGGCGCTGGATTTGGAAAAGGCTCCATCGGTTGATAATCGCCGGGTGCTTATCGCCGAAGCCTCACGCCGTCAGCCGAGCTTTACCGCCCCGCGGATATGGCTTGTTGCCGATGATATTCGCAATGAGCGCTTTGCAAAGGCAATAGATGGCGCCGATACGGTCATGCGGCTGAACGGTGAATTCCGGAAACTTCTAGTACCAATCCTTGCGCCGCTTTTGGCTAATGATGCAGTTTACCCGCTGTTGCAAAAAAAGCTGGGGAGCTTCCCTATTTGGCGAACCGAGTTACTGTCTGAGGCTATAAAATCGGGCGAATATAACGACCGCGTGGAACGATTGTTGCGTGCAAACGCGCCTCCTCGATATGCTGCTGCAATGTCTGTAGAGCGGTCCGCCTATTTGAATGGCCTTGTTGCACAAGGCGCGCCGGTCCGCGCGATCACTGTATGGAAAAGTTTTGCGCCAAAACAGAACTACGCTGCAATCTTCGACGGCGACTTCAAGGCAAAAAACCCGGTGCAGCCGTTCGCATGGAGCTATGCCTCGGACGACTATAGCTATAGCGAAAAGGTCGTTACGGCAGATAGCGGCGAAGTTCTGGTTCGCGCACATCATGGCGGCGACGGCAAAATTGCGTTGTTGACACAGCTTGTCGCCCTAAAAACTGGAACAAATCTGTTGAGCATAACAATGCGCGACGGTGGTTTGGCTATGCCGGAAACATTTTTCTGGCGGCTTCGCTGTTTTGACGCGCAGGATGCCTTTGCCAGCCAATCATTGGGCAAGCTGGCGGCGGACTGGCAGACAATGCAGATGCGGATTACCGTGCCAGAAACGGACTGCGCGCTGCAATATCTCTCGCTTGAAGCAGAAGACAATGACGGCGATGAAGCCGAAATTGAAGTTCGCAAAGTCGAGGTCCGCTAATGCTGAATTTTAACAAAAACTCCAGTATCGCACAACACTATAGCTGGCTGCTGCCGGCTTGGCTTTGGCTATGCCTGTTGCTAGGCGGCGCAAGCCAAGGCGCAATGCTGGCGAATATGGTGCTGCAACTTGGCGGAGCCGGGATTATTGCAGCATGGCTATGGCGCAACAGCCAAGGGAATCTGAACGGGGCTGACCGCACACCGTTTGCGATCTTGGTGGCAGCGTTGCTGTGGATCGGCATCATGTTCGTTCCGTTGCCGCCTTCAATATGGCAGCTTTTGCCGGGACGGGATTTTGTAACACAAGGCTATCGCATGCTCGACATCGAATTGCCGTGGCTTTCCATGGCGCTGGCCCCTAATCGGGCCTTGCGTAGCCTGTTGGCTCTATTAGCGCCGGTGGCGGTCTATTTTGTAACCCTCCGGATGGACAATGCACAAATCCGGCGGATGGTTGCGGGCATTGCTGTGATTGCGGCAATCTCGGCTGCGCTGGGGCTTGCGCAACAGGCCACCGGACCACAATCAATTCTGCGGTTCTATTCACCCACGAACCGCGACGTTCCCGTAGGCTTTTTTGCAAACACCAATCATTTTGCGGTGTTTCTGGCATGCAGCCTGCCATTGGCTGCTGCCTGGGTCGCAACGATTGAGCCGCGGAAATTACCAAAACGAAAATATCTGATCGGGTTGGGCATTTATGCTGCTTTGCTCGCGCTGGTCCTTATCGTCGGACGGTCATTGGCGGGAATTGCGTTCTTGATTATCGCAATATTTGGATCGGCCCATATTGTCTGGGGCCGCTTTGCCTCTGGCCGCGCCAAAATGCTGTTTCTCACCGGAGTCGCTGTGGCGACCGTTCTGGCAGTGGGTTCAATGGCCGCAATCGGCAGCGGAGCGATTGGAGCCAAATTTGAAGACGCCCCCAACAGCCGGGGCAATATGACACCTGTAACAGCCGATGCCGGCAATACCATGGCGCCAACAGGATCTGGTCTGGGAAGTTTCGCACCGATTTATGCCATGCATCAACCGGATCGGTACACCAGCACAACATGGGTCAACCATGCGCATAATGATTATGCCGAGCTCTATCTGGAACTCGGCGTTCCTGGCCTATTGCTGATTGCAGCGTTTCTGGTGTGGTTTGTGCGGACAGGCTATCGCATTTGGCGACGGCGGACAGAGCATAACAGCTTGATCGCGCAAGCCGCCTGTCTTTCAATCGCATTGATGCTGCTGCACAGCCTGGTCGATTATCCGCTGCGTACCGCTGCAATGGCATCGCTGTTCGCGATGGCGGTAGCGCTAGTGGGGCGGGCGATCACGGAAAACAACAGTGCCAATATAACGAGGTAAGCATTTTGAACTGGATCAACGAAATTTTGACAAGCGCGCCCGTCGAACGTCACGGGAATGCCTTGCTGTTCAAACCGGAGAACGAGTTTTCCGAAAACTGGCGTCGCCAACAGGCTGAATCGGTGGAACGCTACGTGGATAGTGATTACGAGGCTGACGGTACGTTAGGAGAGCTGTTCGGTGGTTTTGTAGCCACAACGCTTGATCGCGATGGACTCGTGCTGGATATCGGGTGCGGC
>JANOTI010000240.1:0-18967 GCA_031416255.1 Sphingomonadales bacterium
CGCGGACGGGTGATCGATGTCGATTATCGCGGACTGGACCAGTGGCGCTAAAAAGAACTGCCATTTGATGGAACTTTTATGATCGTGAACGGTTCAGCTTAAAGACAGGCTGGACCGTTCATACCATTTAGGACGGGGCTAAGCCCATAGTTTTCGGGGGAATATTATGCATATTTTGGGTAATTTGATTCTCGCATCCGGTACCGCTGCAATGGTGGCGACGACACCGATGCCGCTATTGGCCGCAGAAATGGCCAGAACGCCAACCGCCTCTGCACAGGATCACATTTTGCATCAAACTGCTGATGGTCATCGTCGTAACTGGCGACACCGCGACCGTGTGGACGCAGGGGATATTTTGACGGGCATTGGCATTTTAGCCGGGATCGCGATCATAGCTGGTGCTGCCAGTGATGCCGATAAGCGCAACCGCAATGAGCCTCGTTATGACAATCGTGACGAAGACCGGCGTGACGAAGACCGGCGTTATGAAGACCGGCGTGAAGATGACCCGCGCGTCGATAGCCAAAGCGGAGTTTTTCGCGATGATGACCTTGGAGCAGCTGTCAGCCTATGCACCAATGCGGCGGAACGCAGTGTGAGCAATGGCGCACGCGTTAGCGAGATACGGTCTGTAACGAGCGAAAACTACGGTTGGCGCGTCGAAGGCGATATAGACAATGAGGCCTTCACCTGCGCCACGGCGAACGGTCAGGTAGACTATATCCGGATCAACAACCGCAATATCTAGTTACAGATTTAAAGTTTGCCGGGGCTGGCATTTCAAACACACAATTTTATGTCAGCCTTGGCAATCCTGATCGGGCAGCTACCAAACCCCCCTAAAATACCGGGTCGTTGGCCCCATCATCATTTCCATCGACAGATGGCACTGCTGTATGGATGCCGCATTCGACCTTATCCCAACCCTTCCAACGGCCCGAACGCGGGTCTTCACCGGCTTCAACTTTGCTGGTGCAGGGTGAACAGCCTATCGATGGATAGCCTTGTTCGACCAGCGGATGGATCGGCAGGTCATGCTCCGCCACATAAGCGTCGAGCCGTTCCTTATTCCAATCGGCAAGCGGATTAACCTTTAACCGGCCATCTTCAATCTCGAACCGCGGCAGCGCGCTGCGGGTTGAGGATTGGAATGCTTTGCGCCCGGAAAATTGCGCATCGAAACCCGCAAGTGCCCTTTTCAACGGCAACACTTTGCGAATTTCGCAACAGCCATCTGGATCAAAGGACCAGCGAAGGCCATTCGCATCCTTTTGCGCCAAAAGGTCTGCATCAGGTTTCAAGTCGCGAAGATCCTTCAGCCCGAGCTGCTCGCGCAGTTCTTCTTTAAAAGTGATCGTCTCGGGAAAATGCTTTCCTGTGTCGAGAAACAGCACTGGAATAGTCGGATCAATGCTGGCAATTAAATGCAACAAAACAGCACTTTCTGCGCCAAAGCTGGATACGATTGCAACATCGCCTAGCATGTTTTCGCGCAGCAAAATCTCGAGCATCTCCAAGGTGTCGCGTCCACGAAACATGTGGTTCAGCCGGATGGCATCGGTTTCATTATAACGCGGCCCCGTGTCGATCCGGTCGCGGGTACGTTCACAGATTTCAGCCATGCCGCAATTTCCAGATGGGTACGGCGGCGTCGGCGGCACCTTGGTACACATGCTCAAACCGCGCCAGAGCCGCATCAACATGCGCCTGGTTTTGCGGTGCTTCGGGCGCAAAGCTGTCAAAGCCGCAGCGTTTCATCAGCGGGATTTGGTCAACCAGCACATCGCCCTGAGCGCGCAGTTCGCCAGTGTAACCCGCCTCTCGCAAGATCCGCGCCGACGAATAGCCACGGCCATCGCGGAATTTCGGGAATGCGACTTCGATCAACGCCAGCCGATC
Organism: Sphingomonadales bacterium; assembly: GCA_031416255.1. Taxonomy (GTDB): domain Bacteria; phylum Pseudomonadota; class Alphaproteobacteria; order Sphingomonadales; family Sphingomonadaceae; genus Sphingorhabdus_B. The sequence continues at coordinate 1,903 of JANOTI010000240.1, forward strand.
CAAAAACGGGATCAGCGCGCGCGCATCATCATCGGGTTCCAGCCGCACGGCGGTCGCGTTCGATTGATCGAGAAACGCGTCGAGCGTGACTGACGGTTCTTCGCCTTCTGTTGCATGATGCTCAACCATAAATCGCTTCCTTAAACGGGTCCATGCCAACGCGGCGGTACGTATCGACGAAACGCTCTCCGGGCTCGCGCAACTCTTTGTATTTGTCCGTCGCGCGTTCGACCGCGTCAACAATGCCGTCTTCGTTGAAGCCTGGACCAGTGATTTTGCCGATGCTGACATCCTCTGCCCCAGAGCCACCCAGCGTCAGCTGATAATTCTCAACGCCTTTGCGGTCCACACCAAGGATGCCGATATGGCCCGCATGGTGATGCCCACAGGCGTTGATGCAGCCCGAGATTTTGAGCTTCAATTCACCAAGATCACGTTGCCGCTCCAAATCGGCAAAGCGCGTCGCTATTTTCTGCGCGACAGGAATCGAACGCGCATTGGCGAGGCTGCAATAATCAAGGCCGGGACACGCGATAATGTCGCTGATCAAATCGAGATTGGCGTTGGCCAATTCCGCCGCGTTCAGCGCCTGCCAGACAGCATAAAGATCGCGTTTTGCGACGTGCGGCAGGACGATGTTCTGCGCATGCGTAACGCGCAGCTCGTCAAAGCTGTATGTCTCGGCCAAGTCCGCCATCACCTCAATCTGCGCCGAGGATGCGTCACCCGGAATCCCGCCAATCGGCTTCAGGCTGATATTGACGATGGCGTACCCCGCTTGCTTATGCGGCTTAACATTTTGGTCGAGCCAGACCGCGAAGTCAGGGTCGCTGCGGTCAATATCATCGCTGACCGCTTCAAAGGCAGGTGGCGCAAAGAACGCCGAAATCCGGTCCAACTCAGCCAGTGGCGGATCGATGCCCAACGTCTTCACATGCGCAAATTCTTCCTCGACCTGGCGGCGATATTCGTCAGCCCCGATTTCGTGCACGAGGATTTTGATCCGCGCTTTGTAAACATTATCGCGGCGGCCATAGCGGTTGTACACGCGCAAGCAGGCCTCGATATAGCTGAGCAGGTCATCGGCTTTGATAAACGGGTTAATCTCGGGCGCGATCATCGGTGTGCGGCCCATGCCACCGCCGACAAAGACGCGCGCACCAAGCACGCCGTCTTGTTTGATCAGCTCCAGCCCGATGTCGTGCAAACGCATCGCGGCGCGGTCTTCTGGCGATGCAATCACCGCAATCTTAAACTTGCGCGGCAGATAGCTGAATTCAGGGTGGAATGTGCTCCATTGGCGCAGCAATTCGGCCCAAGGACGCGGATCTGCAACTTCGTCCGCCGCCGCCCCTGCATATTGGTCGGACGAAATATTGCGGATGCAATTGCCGCTGGTCTGGATGGCGTGCATTTCGACGCTTGCCAGTTCCTCCAGCAAATCGCCGCATTCCTCTAGCTTGATCCAATTGTACTGAATGTTCTGCCGCGTGGTGAAATGGCCGTAATCGCGGTCATATTTGCGCGCGATATGCGCCAGCATCCGCATCTGGCGGCTGTCCATCGTGCCATAGGGGATAGCAACGCGCAGCATATAGGCGTGGAGTTGCAAATACAGGCCGTTCATCAAACGCAGCGGCTTAAACTGATCCTCGGTGATTTCGCCCGCAAGGCGGCGCTTCACCTGATCGCGGAAATCGGCAACACGGGCATCGACGATGGCTTGGTCGTAATTATCGTATTTATACATATCATATTACCCGTTCAAATTACCCATTCGCCGACACTGGCATCGGCTGGTTTTAACGAAAGATCGAGCCGTACCGTCGGGCCAAGGGCGCGCACGCGATCTTTAATGTGCGCCGGACGCGGTCCCTCGGGCGTTGCAATTGCTTCAATAATATACGGCGCATTGACGCGGCGAGCGCCTTCTTCACGTGCAAGGATCGCATCACCGCTCTCGTCCACATCGACGGCATCTTCGACGTGCAACGACCACCAGCTGCCCGCCCACCATGTCACCGCGCCAGAGGCGAGGTCATTTCCTGTCAGTAATTTCACGCAAGCTTCTCCGCTTCTTTGGCAAATGCGTGGAGCTTGTCCACCGCATCGGATTTCAGGACGACATCGCCCAATATGATGATGGCTGGCGACCGCACATTTTCACGCGCGATCATGCTGCCCAGATCAGTCAGAATGCTGCGCATCGCACGCGCATCTTTGCGCCCTACCCGCTCCAGCACCGCGACCGCCGTATCCGGCGAGACCCCATCGGCAATCAGCTTTTCGCAAATATCGTCAGCAGTCGCGACGCCCATATAGATGACGAGCGTACGGTTTTTACCCGCAAGCCCCGCCCAGTTTTGATCGGTTAGTCCTTTGCACTGGCCAGCGACAAAAGTTACAGCAGTCGATGCATCGCGGTGCGTCAGCGGAAGCAAATTCGCCGCCCCGCCTGCAATCGCTGCTGAGATGCCGGGAATAACTTCCACAGGTACGCCAGCATCACGGCAAGCCCCTACCTCTTCACCACCGCGTCCAAATATGAAGGGATCGCCACCTTTCAAACGGACTACCGCGTATCCCGCAAGCGCCTCTTTCACTAAGATCGCGTTGATACCGTCCTGCGGCACCGAATGGCGGCTGCGCTGCTTGGCGACCGAAATAAAGCGCGCCTGTGGATTGGCCAACGCAAGGATAGCATCGTCAACTAAGCCATCATGCACAACAACATCCGCCACCGCGATCAGCCGCGCGGCCTTCACCGTCAGCAAATCGGGATCACCCGGGCCTGCACCGACCAGATAAACTTTGCCTTTTTCCATTGAACATAAATGGACGATTGGATGCGAAACGCCAAATCAGAATAGGTTGGACCAATGATAGTGCCGCTTTAGACTGACAATTTTACCCCGCTTTAGCCTTCTTCGCACCCTTGTCCTTCTTAGGTTTAGACGCTTTCGGCGGCGCGGGCGTCACTTCAAATACGGGCTGGCCGTCCTTGATACGCACAGCCACTTCGCCGCCATGTACCAGTTTTCCGAACAACAGCTCCTCGGCAAGCGGCTGTTTCAGCTTCTCCTGAATCAAGCGCCCCATCGGACGCGCGCCATACAGCTTGTCATAACCGCGTTCCGTCAACCAAGCGCGCGCTTCGTCGTCCAACTTGATGTGCACATTCTGGTCGGCGAGTTGCAGTTCCAATTGCAGGATGAACTTATCCACAACCATCGCGACGACTTCGGTTGGCAGGAACGCGAACGGCACAATGGCATCCAGACGGTTGCGGAATTCCGGCGCGAACAGTTCTTTGACCGCTTCTTCGCTGGCATCTTCATTGGCCTCTGCAGCCCGACCAAACCCGATACCTTCTTTGGTCAGGTTCTTTGCACCGGCATTGGTCGTCATGATCAAAATGACATTGCGGAAATCCACGGTCTTTCCGTGATGATCGGTCAACCGGCCATTATCCATGACTTGCAACAGGATGTTGAACAGATCGGGATGCGCTTTTTCGATTTCGTCGAGCAACAGCACGCAATGCGGGTTTTGATCGACCGCGTCGGTCAACAAACCGCCCTGATCAAAGCCAACATAGCCCGGAGGCGCACCGATCAAGCGGCTGACGCTGTGACGCTCCATATATTCGGACATGTCGAAACGTTTCAGCGGAATGCCCATGATGCTGGCGAGTTGCCGCGCGACCTCGGTTTTGCCAACGCCGGTGGGGCCGCTGAACAGATAATTGCCGATCGGCTTGTCAGGATCACGCAGGCCAGCACGGGATAGCTTGATCGCCGACGACAACAGGGCAATCGCTTTGTCCTGCCCGAACACCACCCGCTTCAGGTCCGTCTCAAGACTGCCAAGCGCAGTGCGATCATCGGTCGAAACGTTTTTCGGCGGGATGCGCGCGATGGTTGCAATGACAGCCTCGATCTCCTTGGCCGTAATTAACTTGAGCCGCTTAGACGGTGCGACCAGCATCTGCATCGCGCCAACCTCGTCTATAACGTCGATAGCTTTATCGGGCTGCTTGCGATCATTGATATAGCGCGACGATAGCTCCACAGCCGCTTTTAGCGCCTCATTAGTGTATTTGACCTTGTGATGGTCCTCAAACGCTGCACGCAGGCCACCTAGAATTTTGATGGTATCCTCAATGCTCGGCTCGTTTACATCAATCTTTTGGAACCGGCGCAGCAAAGCGCGATCCTTTTCAAAGTGATTGCGGAATTCTTTGTACGTGGTCGAACCGATGCAGCGGATGGTGCCGCCCGACAAAGCTGGTTTCAACAGGTTAGACGCATCCATCGCGCCGCCACTTGTTGCACCTGCGCCTATAACGGTGTGTATCTCGTCGATAAACAGGATTGCGTCGGGCAGTTTTTCCAATTCACTGACAACGGCTTTCAACCGTTCCTCAAAATCACCGCGATACCGTGTTCCGGCCAGCAACGATCCCATATCGAGTGAGTAGATCACGGCAGGCAGCAGCACTTCGGGAACTTGATTTTCGACAATGCGCCGCGCAAGCCCTTCAGCAATAGCGGTTTTCCCGACACCGGGTTCCCCCACATACAGCGGATTGTTTTTTGACCGGCGGCACAGAATTTGGACGGTGCGGTCAACCTCTTCGGCACGGCCAATCAACGGATCGATACGGCCCTGCTTTGCCTTTTCGTTCAGATTGACGGTAAACTGCTCAAGCGCGGTTTCCTTGCCTTTTTTCTCTTTTGCGTCGGCCGCTTCTTCTTTGCGTTCCTCCGCGCCCTCGACTGGCTTTTGCTCGATCAGCTTCCCGTCCTTACCGATGCCATGGCTGATATAGCTGACGGCATCCAAACGGCTCATGTCCTGCTGTTGCAAAAAATACACGGCATAGCTCTCGCGCTCGGAAAAAAGCGCGACCAGCACATTGGCTCCCGTAACGACATCTTTGCCAGACGATTGCACATGCAAAATGGCGCGCTGCACAACGCGCTGAAATCCGCTGGTCGGCGATGGATCAACATTGCCAGTGACTTTCAGGCTTTCCAGTTCATTATCGAGATATTGGATAACGATGTCGCTCAATTCGCCAACATCAACGCCGCATGCCTGCATGACGCGGGCTGCGTCTTCATCGTCGACCAACGCGAGCAGCAAATGCTCAAGCGTTGCATATTCATGTGTACGTTGCGAGGCGTGCTGCAACGCATTGTGCAGCGTGGCTTCCAATGATTCGGCAAATGATGGCATCAAAGGTACTCCAAACAGGCGGCTATCGCCTTCACACTGTATATCGGCTTCACACCACCGGCTTTCAACAGGGATTTATCCTATAACGACCGGATGACGGGAAATTGCTTATGCAGCTGGTTAATTGTTGCGTGCATAATTCTATTTTTTGAACAACGAGTCTGCCGTGCTTCGATGGTTGCCAGCAAAAGAAATCTTCGCCTTGCAGCGCGATATCTCGCCTGTTAACGCTTCAACACGTCCTCTTAACTCCTCGACGGACAGGTGATCGATATCCTGTTTTAACAACAGGATCAGCGGGTCTCCTGGCCGGTTTGCGAACATTTCATCCAAATCCATAGCGCATCTCCTGCGTTTCAAGATGCGCAAGCATACCGCATCTGTCAATTCACCTAACGCGGTTTGCGATCCCACTGGTATGCGATAAACATCGTGGCTAAGGTCCGCGCAGACAGGGGGCAATTTGATGACCGATAGTTCGGATAATATGGTTGCAATAGAGATTAGCAGCCCCGGCGGACCAGAAGTATTAAAACCGTGCGTCCGTCCCATCCCACACCCCGGTGAAGGCGAAGTTTTGGTAAAGGTAATCGCCGCGGGGGTAAACCGCCCCGATGTCGTCCAACGCAAAGGTCTTTATCCTGCTCCACCGGGAGCCAGCGACCTCCCTGGCCTCGAAATTTCTGGCACGATTGTCGCTTTGGGCGCTGGAACCAATCCCGAATTGTTGCATCAAAAAGTCTGTGCGCTTGTCGCAGGCGGCGGTTATGCCGAATATTGTGTTGCGCGCGCCGATGTCTGCTGGACAGTACCCCCTGCGATTTCGATGGAAGAAGCGGCGGCCATCCCGGAAACGCTGATGACCGTTTGGCACAACGTTTTTGAACGCGGCTATGCCGACGAAGGGGAAACGATGTTGGTTCACGGCGGAACCAGTGGCATCGGATCAATGGCGATCAAATTGGGCAATTTGTTTGGGCTGCAAGTCATCGTTACCTGCGGATCAGACGATAAATGCGCTGCAGCGCTCGAACTGGGGGCCGCGCACGCAATCAACTATAAATCATCCGATTTCGTCGAAGAAGTAAAGCGCATTACCGACGGCGAAGGTGTGCATTTGGTGCTCGACATGGTTGCCGGACCTTATGTGCCGCGTAATATGCAATGCCTGCGGGTTGACGGCCGCCACATAACCATCGCTATACAAGGCGGCGCAATGGCAGAGGTTCCGATGGCGCATATCATGATGCGCCGGCTAACGCTGACCGGATCGACCTTGCGGCCTAGATCGGATTCTTTCAAAGCTTTATTGGCCGACGAAATCTATCGTACAGTCTGGCCCTATGTTGCGACCGGCGAATTGCGGCCAACTATGGCTAAGAGCTTTGCATTGAAAGATGCATCCGCCGCGCATGCCTTGATGGAAAGCGGCGACTTTGTCGGGAAGATCATTCTCATTCCCTGAACCAAAACGATCCCAACAAAAAACCCCGGAGTTTACGCCCCGGGGTTTTTTGTTTCAAATTGGTCGTAGCGTCAGAATTTTACGCCTGCCGCCACACCAAAGCGCCGCGGTTCCAATGTAAACACGTTGGTGTAAAGGCCGGATGACTGGTCGGTTACATACAGACCAGTCACTGGGCTTTTGTCCGCAATATTCTGGATAAAGGCGCGCGCGTACCAACGGTCATCGGGACCGTTCATCTGGATTTGCGCGTTCATCTGCGAATAACCGGGAATTTTATTGACGGCACCATTGAAGATGTTGCCAAAACTTTTGCCGGTGTAAACATAGTCAAAGCGCGGAACGATCGTCAAATCATTGGGCAAAGCAACGGTATATTGAATACCGATATTGGCTTTCATATTGGGCGCCTGCGGCAGTTTATTGCCTTTCAGATTGACAGGCACACCAGCAAGTTCAACGCCGATACCGCCAAATGCTGTCCCCACTGGGCTAGAGGCCAGCGCTTGTAATATGCCGCAGACACTAAAGGCACCGCGCGCACCAACGCCGCTTCCAGTGGGGAAGGCCGCCGTTGGCTGCAAACCGGCACCCGGTTGCAAACCACCGGTTCCCGCAGTCGTCAGCGGGTTACCCGGTGCGTTAATCGTATTGATGAAGGTGTTCACCTGATTAACAAAACCGTTCACTCCGGCAACGCTACCCGATGTCGAGACAACAGCACAGTTTGCACCGTTGGTGATGTCTTTGATAATCACAGCGTCAGACCGGCCACCCGATGGATCACGCGGATTTGACAGGAACTTGTCCGAACTGACTTTAGTGTTGAGGTAACTGGCACCCATGTTGATCGCCAATTCGGGCGTAGGCCGGAAAATGCTTTCCAGCTCAAACCCGTAAATATTTGCATCAACATTGTCGTTGACCGAAGTGCGAGCGACGATACGGCTTAATTGCAAACCTTTGTATTTATAATAGAACGCTGTTGCATTCAGCGTCAATTGGCCATCGGCGAGTGTATTTTTTGAACCGATTTCAAACGCGTCGATAAATTCCGGCGAGAAAGAATCGGCCACGGCGAAGATAGGCTGCAGCGGTGGATTGATCCCGCCGGATTTGTACCCGCGAGAATATGAAGCATACAGCAGGTTATCAGATGATAGCTGATAGTCCAGAACGACGCGGCCCGTCATTTCGCCAAAACTGGCGTTGCGTTCCTGGAATGCTTCGCAGCCAGCAACTGATCCTAATCCACCAAGTGTTGCGCCTGCGGGGCAAGCTGTCGCCGGGTCAGCGTCGAAACGGGCCCCGTAGATGCCAGCACCGGTAAAGGCATTTGTTGCACCATGCGGGACCAAAAAGCTCGCAAGTGTTGACCGTGCGCGAACATATTTCTTGTCGTTATTGTAACGGACACCAGCCGTGATCTTCAGCCTGTCATTAATATCGTAATAGGCTTCACCAAACAAACCATAGGATTTAACCGTCAGCAAATCCGTATTGTTCCTGAAAAACGGTGTGCCGAGATAGGATGGTGGCAAACCTCCGCCAAGGGCTGTGAATGCACCAACAACGCCGGTGAAATAATCAATGCCAAAGCTGTTCACATAATAACTGTTTTCGCTCAATTTGGAATCGACATAGATACCACCAAGCAAATAATTGAACGGCCCATCATGATCGCTGCTGAAAATCGCCTCAACAGACCAGTCTTTTGTTTTCTGATTGGACCGATCATAATCTTGCGGCGTCAGCGAACAAAAGCGATGGCCGCCGAATGAGCCTGTACCGGTTTCTTCGGTTTCCGATGTGCAGAGCTGGCCAGAGGCACCGGCCGGGATCAAGGCATTGGCGACAGGCGTTAAATAAGCCTGTAAGCCAGCACCAAAACCGCCTGCCCGTGCGGTGTTTAGCGACGTAAGTGCCGATGCAAAGACCGCACGATTTGCAACCGATACATTATAATCCTGACGCGAGTCCACCGAGGCAGTGTGATAGAAGCCCGTCAATTGCAGATTATGGTTGCCGATTTCCTGGTCGAGCCTCAACTGATATTGTTCTTCATCCGAAAAATATTCGGGTGTGAAGTCGGTGCTGACTTTACGCGGATCGGCTGGATTGGCTGCGCCTGTGTAAACGTCTGTCCCGTAGAGGCTACCCACGGCCAGAAAGGTGGGAAGACCGCGTAGTCGGAAAAACTCCGCCGAATTTAAAACGCCTGTAAATTGGGAATTTCCATTAGTGACCCCATAGCCACGCCCGCTTGGCAAGCATCCCAGAACGCCTGTTGGGTCCCGGTCGCAAAGCTGTTTCTGAATACGCGCACGTTTGTCATTTTCGCGGAAGTAAAACGCCGAAAAATCGATTGTGGTGGTTTCTGTCGGTTCAAACCGGATTGAGCCGCGCACCGCATACATGTTGCGGTCATCATGGTCGTTGCCGTCATAGACATTTTCAGTGTAACCATCCCGATCAAGGAAGAAACCCGCCAAACGAATGCCTATTTTTTCGCCAAGGGCAAAGTTCACCATCCCCTTTGCTTTGACCGAATTGAAATTGCCGTATTCAATGTCCGCCGATGCGGAAAAACCGTTTAGATCAGGGCGTTTCGGGATGATATTAACAACACCCGAAGTCGCATTACGGCCAAACAAGGTGCCCTGCGGCCCGCGCAAAACTTCAATCCGGTCGAGATCGAAAAATTCGGTTTCAAACAGACGTGTTGCGAGCAATGGTGTGCCATCAAGATGGATTGCCGTTGCGGAATCGCACGATACGCCAACGCAGAGGTCGCCCACACCGCGAATGGTAAAGCTGGACCCGGTAAAGTTACCCTTTGAAAAGGTAACGTTGGGTAATGTTAGCTGAAGGTCGCTGGAATTTTCGATCTGCTGGCTTTCAAGAGCCGCTGAGTCGAATGCAGAAACCGCGATGGGCACTTCTTGTAGGCTTTGCGCCCGGCGTTGTGCCGTGACGACAATTCCTGCATTTTCTACTGCTTCCTCATCTGCTTGTGATTCATCTTGCGCGAATGCGGGCATGGCCAATGACATGGCCAATGCAGTCGCTGATATCAGATGTAGCTTACGCATGGTCCTCTCCCTCCATAAATGGCTACGTGAATATGATGATGTCAGATATTCAAACTAAGCCGGTCTCCTCAAACCTCTTCCAACAGCGAATGTTAATTAGGCAATTAATACAGTCAAGCGTTTCCGCACCATGGCTACAGGTTTCTGCCGTTTGTCCCTTGCCGTAACGGCGGCTTTATCCTAAGAAGAACCATACATCAGGCCGCTCCGGTAAGGGGCGGCCCTTTTATTTGGAGAATCACACATGGCCCAGAACGGACTTGTTCCCCTGATGCAGCACGCAACGGCTGCTTGGCTGGTTGACAACACAGCGCTTAGCTTCACGCAGATCGCCGAATTTTGTGGTCTGCACATCCTTGAAGTGCAGGCGATGGCCGATGACATGACGGGTACGAAATACACCGGTCGTGATCCGGTGCGCGCTGGTGAACTCACCATGGAAGAAATCGAAAAGGGTCAAGCGGACGACGACTACGAGCTAAAGATCAGCAAAGGCCCGGATCAGGTCCGCCGGACGAAAGGTCCGCGCTATACTCCAGTATCAAAGCGTTCGGACAAGCCCGATGGCATCGCTTGGCTACTGCGTAACCATACGGAGATTTCCGATGGTGCGATTTGCAAACTGATCGGAACCACGCGCAACACGATTACGGCAATTCGTGATCGCAGCCACTGGAATATCAGTGAAATCCAGCCGAAAGATCCGGTCACGCTGGGCTTGTGTTCGCAACGCGAACTCGACGCTCTTGTCGCCCGTGCTGCAAAGAAGGCGGGCCTAACCGACACAGCTGCCGATGACACACGGTTCGCTGGCGACCGCGAAGCGTTGATCGAACAGCTGCGCGCCGAACGCGATGAGAATAAGCGACTGGCCGAAGAAGCCCTGACCGGAGAAGTCGAGGTTCCTGCAGCCGAGCTGACCGCGGAAACATTGTTCAAAAAACAACCTGACGCCTAAACGTCTGCACATTTTGGGAAGGGGCCGTCGGATGTATATCCTGCGGCCCTTTTTCTTTGTCCCTTCCCTTACGTCACCATTGCGCAGTTTTGCTGCATGGGGCACTCCGGCAGCATTATGACAAACCAAACCTTACCTGCCTATGATATGACACTGTCCGATCATGGCTTTGAACCAATTGAAATTAAAGGATTAACTTATCCTTTGGGCGAACATGTTCCCCAATATGGAGAGGTATATCCCTTAGCGCCGGACATGGGCTGGACGCGTATGCCGGTTCCGGGAAATCTGAACCATATCAATATCTGGCTTCTGGGCGACCGCGACGAACAGGGCGAAGGCTATGCCATTGCCGATACCGGGCTGTTCATGCCCGACGTAATTGCAGAATGGAAAAAGCTGCTCGACGGCACGCTTGCCGACCGGCGGATGACGCGGATTTTTGTGACGCATTTTCATCCCGATCATGTCGGATGTGCCGGATGGCTGGCGAACCGCAACAAAGTTCCGGTGTGGATGAATAGGACCGAATGGCTGATGGCGCGGATGTTGGTCGCCGATCAGCGCGACGAGGTACCAAACGATGTCCTCATACGCAGGCGGTTTTCGGGTTATAGCGAGGCCCAAATTGACGGCATGCGCGACCGTGGGTTTGGCAATTTTGCCCGCGCTGTGTCGCAGCTGCCAACCGGCCACCGCCGGCTTGACGATGGCCAACATGTCCGCGTGGGTGGCCGTGTCTGGGAAATTGTTACAGGCGGAGGCCACACCCCCGAACATGCTTGTATGGTCGATCATCACAACGGTGCGATCATCGCAGGTGACCAGATACTGCCGCGTATTACCAGCAACGTGTCGATTATGGATAGCGAGCCCGATGCTGATCCCTTAGGCGAATGGTTAGCATCAATATCCAAATTCCGTGCACTGCTACCGCCCGATATGCTTGTGCTGCCTGCCCATGGCTCCCCCTTTCGCGGGGTGCATACACGGCTGGACATCTTGGCGTCTGGCCATCTGGAAAGGCTGGACCGGCTGGAGGCTGCATTGCGCGAAAAGCCGCATCGTGCCGTTGATTGTTTCGCGCTGTTGTTCGATCGGCCAATTGACGAAACAGTGTTTGGATTGGCCACTGGCGAAGCTATGGCGCATTTACGGCACCTTCAAACCACTGGCCGTGCATCGGTTGACGCGATAGACGGCGTTGGCTGGTTCAGCGCTAAATAAAGGACGCACAATGACCGCGACGCCATGGACTGCCAACTATTTGCACCCGGCAAAATGGGATCAGCATTTCGCCCCTCTGTCGGTGCATGATATGTTTTTTCAATCGGCAGACCGTATGCAGTCTGCGTCTCTGGCCGATTTTATGGGCCGTAAATACAGCTACACCGATATAGCGGAAAATGTCCGAAAATTCGCTAAGGGCTTACAGCTGCGCGGGATTGGCAAAGGCGATCGTGTCGGCTTGTTCCTGCCCAATGTGCCGCATTATATCATCGCTTATTATGGTGCGTTGCTCGCAGGTGCGACGGTCGTCAATTTCTCGCCTCTCTACACCGTTGATGAATTGTCACACCAAATTGCTGATAGTGGCACATCGATACTGGTGACGGTTTCCGCAGCAGCTCTGTTACCGACAGCGGTAAAGGTTTTGGAGCAATCACAGCTTGGCCAGTTGATCGTCGGCAGCGTCGCTGAGGCTTTGCCCAAAGTGAAAGGATGGGCGTATCGCCTTTTCAAATCGGCCGATATCGCACCTGTTCCCGCAGACAGCCGAATTACCGCCTTTTCCGATTTCATCATAAATGACGGGAAACCAGAACCTGTCAGTTGTGATCCGGAAAAAGACGTTGCTGTCCTGCAATATACCGGTGGCACAACCGGTACACCCAAGGGCGCGATGCTAAGCCACCAGAATATTACCGTCAACGCACGGCAGATCAATTTGGTTGACCCGCACAGCTATATCAATGCGCCGGATGCGAATATGTCAGATCGCATTCTTGGTGTATTGCCGTTCTTCCACGTCTTCGCCAATGCAACGGTGCTGAACCGTACTATCGGCAACGGCGGCGAGATCATCATGCTTCCCCGGTTTGAAGCAAAAGCGGCGTTGCAAGCAGCAAACCGTACAAAAGTGACCGCAATCCCGGGCGTCCCAACCATGTATCAGGCGCTGCTCGACAACCCCGCCTTGGCATCGACGGACTTTTCCGCTCTGCGCGCGTGCATCTCTGGTGGAGCGCCATTGCCAGCCGAGTTAAAAGCGCGGTTTGAGGCTGTCAGCAAAGCTGTGCTGATCGAAGGTTACGGCCTGACCGAAAGCTCCGGCGTCATCAGTTGCAACCCGTATGAAGGGGAAAACCGACTGGGAAGTATTGGCCAGCCGGTGCCGGGGACGATGGTAAAACTGGTCGATAAAGAGGACCCGACTAAGCCTGTGCTGCCGGGTGAGCCAGGTGAACTGTTGTGCGCTGGGCCGCAAATCATGCTCGGCTATTGGAACCAACCCGTAGCAACTGCAGATGTGTTTATCGACGGTTTTTTGCGGACGGGTGATGTTGCGACCATCGATGATGATGGATTTATCTACATCGTTGACCGGTTGAAAGACATGATTGCCGTCGGCGGCTTCAAAGTTTTTCCCAGCCAGATTGAAGACATTTTGTACCAACATCCAGCGGTCAAAGAGGCGTTGGTGATCGGCATAGCCGACAGCTATCTGGGCGAACGTCCACAAGCATTTGTGACAACCACCGAAGCGATTGATGGCGCAGATTTAATGGCGTGGCTAAACCCTAAACTGGGCAAGCATGAACGGGTTTGCGAAGTTGTCGTACGCGACACATTGCCCAAAACGATGATTGGCAAGCTGGACCGCAAAGCACTGCGCGCCGACGTGGGCGCGTAAATGGCTTAACGGCTTCGCCGATCCTTTAGCCATTTTTTGTGTATCGCTTCAACTTCACGAAATGCCTGAAAAACGGTGCGATCTGGCGCGGGACGCCCTGTTTGCCCAATGGCGTAAAGCTGACTGTAGAACCAATATTGCCCAGCAAATCCGTTCACTGCACGAAACGTTTTGAACCGCGTCAACCACTGGAGTGAGGTTGGAAACAAAGCTAAATCGTTTTCTTTGCGCGGCAACATTTCCATGCCGCCCAGCAACCGTTTCACACCTTCAGGAAAATAGCAAAGCGGTCGGCCTAGGCCAATCAGATCAACTGCACCGCTTTCCAAGGCCTGCCGCATTGCGCTGCGTGACCGAAACCCACCCGTGACCATTAACGGAATTGTGATTTCGGCCCGCATCGCTTTGGCAAAATCAACAAAATAGGCTTCGCGTGCCAAGGTCGAGGTCACAACATTCTGCTCCTCTGGCGCTTCCATCCCTTCGATGCCGAGCAGTTTTGGCTGTTCATAGGTTCCGCCCGATATTTCGATCAGATCGACACCTGCATCCTGCAACCACTTGGCGACTTGCAGGCTTTCTTCAAACGCAAAGCCGCCTTTTTGGAAATCCGCGCTGTTCAGCTTAACCGCTATGGGAAAGTCGGGGCCAACAACGGTGCGCACCGAATTGATCACGAACAGCAACATCCGCGCGCGGTTTTCCAAGCTGCCGCCCCAGCGGTCTTGGCGTCGGTTTGCCAAAGGACTGAGGAATTGCGAAAGCAAATAGCCATGCGCAGCGTGGATCTGCACGCCTGTAAAGCCAGCCTCTTTGCACACCCGCGCAGCTGTGCCGAACCGGCCGATCAGGTTGAGGATTTCGTTCTCTGTCAACGGAACCGGCATACCAAACTGTCCGCCGGGCAATCCCAGCTTAACCGCCGAAGGGGCTTTGGGATTGGCATTGACCTGTTTTTGCGTCTGCCGTCCGGCATGGCTTATTTGCGCCCAGAAATGGTTTCCGTTGCGCGTCGCTGTGGCCGCCCAATGCGCCAACGCCCGTTTGGCGTCAGCATCGGGTTCGCGGTCGATGATGATATTGCCGGGACGCTCCAGATGGTCGCCGTCAATCTGAATATTGCCAGACAACAGCAACCCCGCGCCGCCATCGGACCAGACCGCATAGAGCCGGTCCAACTCTGCTGTTGCATGCCCCATCGGGTCAGCAAGGCCTTCCGTCATAGCCGCTTTTGAAAGCCGGTTAGAAATCGTCGCGCCACAGGGAAGTTTAAGCGGCGTTGCCAATATATCGGCCATGCTCAGTTACTCGTCGCCAGCCTTGGGGGGCACTGCGGCTTTGAGTTCAGCGCCCGGCTTAGCTTCAACCTTTGCCTCACCCTCAGGCACAGCTTTGGACTTAGCGGTTGTTGCGGGTGCGGGTGCGGGTGCGGCCTCGACCATCGCCTGCTCGTTCAGTTCGTCGGTATTGACCATCTCGTCGCTGATTGTGCCTTGCAGGCTGTCGATATCGTCCATCCGCGTTTCGGTGACTGTGTTTTCATCGCCCCCGCCGCATGCAGCGAGCAACAGGACAAAGGACAAAGTGGACACACGGCGCATACGGAACCTCTCAAACAGACTGTTTCACGGGCGCTAAGTCGCAACTCTCAGGCGCTTTGGCAAGCGCGGAAAGGAAATCGGGGGCGGTCCGGTGCAACGCCACGTCAAAATCGGCAAGGCTAGCGCTGATGCCAAGATCAGACAGGCTGGTTACCGGATATTCGGAGATACCGCATGGCACAATCCCACCGAAATGCGACAAGTCCGGTGCGATATTGACGGCAAAGCCGTGCGCCGTCACCCATTTGCGAATGCGGACGCCGATAGCGCCAATCTTTGCTTCCTGACCCGAACGATTGTCACACCAGATGCCGATGCGTCCCTCTGCCCGCCGTGCGGCGACACCGAATTCCCCCAGCGCAGCAATCACCCAGCCTTCGAGCGCATGGACATAGCAGCGTACATCTTTTCCGCGCTTGGCAAGATCAAGCATCACATAGCCGACACGTTGTCCCGGGCCATGATAGGTATAACGCCCACCTCTACCGGTATCATAAACAGGAAATTGCCGGCTAAGCAGCTCCGCCGGATCAGCGCTGGTGCCGCCGGTGTACAGTGGCGGATGTTCGAGCAGCCAGATGAGTTCGCGCGCGCCTTCGCTGATCTCTGTTTGCCGCGCATCCATACGAGCAAGCGCGTCGGGATACGCTACAAGCCCATCAGCGATTTCCCAATCTATGGCGGCAAGATCAATCATCACTGTGGCTTTAGCCGCAACCACAGGTGCTTGCCAGCGCCCAATCCGCCCCCTACCAACGGCTGCAACTTTCAGGGAGACTATAGTGGCCAGAACATTGGATTACAGCGCGGTTTGGGCAGACACCACCGATATGCTGCGCCAACACAGCGAAGCGATTGTTGCTATCGCCGGGCTCTTGATGCTCGTTCCCAACTGGGCGTCGGGCTTTTTCGTGGGGCAACCCGATGTCGAGGGCGTAAAAACTGTCGCTGATATTTTTGCTGCACAGGGCGAGCATTTGATTGCCAATTGGCCGATCCTGCTGCCGCTCGGACTTATCTCGTTCTTTGGCGGTATCGCTGTGCTTACTCTGTTGCTGCGGCCTGAATTACCGCGGATAGGCGATACTTTGCTATTCGCTGCAAAGCTGTTTCCAGTCTATTTGTTGGTCTCAATCCTGACCGGAATTTTGACAAGCCTCGGCGCGTTCGCCTTCTTGATCGGGCTGTTCTATATCGCAGGCCGATTGCTTCCCGTGATGCCCGTCGTGGTTGCAGAAACAGACAAAGGCGTCGGCATCTGGGGCAGCATAGCGCGCGGATGGGAATTAACCCGCGGCCTAGGCTGGAAATGCTTCCTGCTGTTCTTCACCATCATTATTGTCGCCTATATTTCCACGGGCATTATCGACATTATCGTTGGCATCATCTGCTCTTTGGCCGGACCAGAGGGTGTCCCGCTGGTCCAGACATTCGTCAGCGCGTTGACAGGTAGCGCGTTGGGCGTCGTCATCCTTGCGCTGGAGGCAGCGGTTTATCGTCATCTCCAAAAGCCATTACTTTAGGGACGCCGGATGCGCGCAGTTTCTTGACAGAAACGCAGGAACGCTAAGCTAATGTTTCAGAAAGACATCAAGCTCTTGGTTCAGCTTGACTGCATCCTTGGTGCTATTGCTATTAAGTGTTTGAAGGTCGCGAAGCCGATCTACATGAGCTGCGAATTCGGGCTTTAGTTTGCCGTTTTGGTCATAAGCCGCTGACTGGTCATCACCCATTGTGTAGACGCGACTCTCGGTAAAGTTGTTGTAGCGGATGTAGCGCTCGCCGATAGAGTCT
>JANOTI010000241.1:0-8514 GCA_031416255.1 Sphingomonadales bacterium
GCTCTATCGGCTTTCCGTTTGCAGCGGCGCTCGGATGGGCGGCGTATGAAGAGATGCTCGAAGGCGCGGCCGTCATGGACCGCCATTTCCGCACTGCACCACTGACCGAGAACGCGCCGGTGATGGCGGCCTTTGCCGACCTGTATTATGCGCAAACGCGGGGGTGTCAGACGCGCGCGGTGTTCGCCTATGACGAACGGATGCGGTTGCTACCCGATTATTTGCAGCAGCTTGAAATGGAATCGAACGGCAAATCGGTGACGTTGGGTGGCAAGCTGCTGACCTATCCTAGCGCACCTGTGACGTGGGGCGGCGTTGGTACTGACGCACAACATGCGGTGTTCCAATTGCTGCATCAAGGAACGCATTTGATGCCAGTGGAATTTATCGCCAGCATCATGCCCGGCCACGATCTAGATCCAGCGCATCACGAAACATTGCTGGTCAATTGCTTCGCGCAAGGTGCCGCGTTGATGCAAGGCAAACACAGCGACGATCTGGCGCGGAACTATGCAGGCGACCGGCCTTCGACGACGATTTTGCTCGACGATGTGACACCTGCTATATTGGGTGCGCTGATTGCATTTTACGAACACCGAACCTTTGCCAATGCTGTGTTGCTCGGCATAAATCCCTATGACCAGTTCGGTGTCGAATTGGGTAAAGAGATTGCTAAGGGCATATCGGATAACGGACCGGCAGGTTTTGATCCGTCAACCAGTGCTTTATTGGAAGCAGCAGGGCTTGGGCTATGAATTTTGACTATGACCTGTTTGTTATCGGGGCCGGATCAGGTGGCGTGCGGGCATCGCGGATAGCGGCATCGTACGGCGCGCGCGTTGCTGTGGCGGAGGAGTACCGCATGGGTGGTACTTGCGTCATTCGCGGCTGTGTTCCCAAAAAGCTGCTTGTTTACGGGTCGCATTTTGCTGAGGATTTGGCGGACGCGAAACGCTTTGGCTGGAACACTGATGGCGCGACATTTGACTGGCCGACCTTGCGCGACAATGTAGCGGCGGAAGTCGATAGGCTCGAAGGATTGTACGGCCAGACATTGGGTAACGCCAAGGTTGAGGTGATCCAGCAAAGGGCGGTGATTGCTGGCCCAAATTTGGTTCGCCTTGCCGACGGAACAGAATTCAGCGCCGCCAATATCCTGATCGCTACAGGCGCTTGGCCCTCGATCCCGTCGATACCGGGTGCCGAACATGGCATTACCTCAAACGAGGTATTCCATCTCGACCATTTACCCAAACGGGCGGTCATCGCGGGTGCTGGCTATATCGCCAATGAGTTTGCAGGCATCTTTAACGAGCTTGGCGTTGACGTCACTCTGGTCACACGCGGCGACAAGATGTTGCGCAGCTATGATCAGGAAATCGTCGACAAATTGGTTGGCATAACGCGGGAGAAGGGCATCGACCTTCGCTTCAATTTCCCGTTCAAATCGATTGCGAAGCAAAGCGATGGCAGTCTAATGGTGGATGGCGGCGATCAAGGTATTATCGAAACTGATCTGGTGCTATTCGCTATCGGACGCGTCCCGAAAACGACCGACATGGGCTTAGAAACCGTCGGGGTCACATTGGACAAAGACGGCGCGGTGATCGTTGACGAATACAACCGCACCAATGTTCCGGGTATTTACGCGGTCGGTGATGTCACTAACCGCGTGCAATTAACGCCTGTTGCAATCCGCGAAGGCCATGCATTTTCCGACACTGTTTTTGGCAACAACCCGCGCACTATCGACTATGCAACCATTCCGACTGCAGTGTTCAGCAACCCGCCAATTGCCGGCGTCGGCATGACCGAGGACGAAGCGCGCGCCACATTGACTGACGTCAAAGTCTATAAAAGCGATTTCCGCGCGATGAAAAATGTCCTTGCTGGACGTAACGAACGTGCGTTGTACAAAATGATCGTTGACGGCGCGACGGATAAGGTTGTCGGGCTGCATCTGATCGGCCCCGACAGCGCCGAAATTTTGCAAGCTGCGGCGATTGCTGTGAAGGCGGGCCTAACTAAACAAGCGTTTGACGACACCATGGCTTTGCACCCCAGCATGGCTGAAGAACTAGTGTTGATGAAGTAATCAGGGGAAGAGCGTAGGCGTATCTCCAGCCTGCCATTGCGGATAGCGGATCATAATGCTGGCAAAGAGCTTAGAAGCTAGATGTTGTTCAAGCCACAGATGGAGATGGGGCAGGCGTTGCGCGTCAAACCACGCTTGATCGGTCGCTGCGAATTGGCGGATGAATGGGAAGATTGCGATGTCGGATAATCCCCGATTTTTGCCTGATAAAGACGGGGCTTCACCCAAAATCGCATTAAGCTGAACCAAAATTTCTAGGCCTGCATCTCGGGGTTGATTTTCATTTTCCAGATCGTAGCGGTGTGGATATTTATAGCGGTCCAGCGCCGCTTTGAACGGTCCATCGTTTTGCTGAATTATGTCTCGGTCGTCTGTCGCCAGCCAGTTCTCGGGGTCATTTTGCCCCAACGCCCAGCGCATGATGTCCAGACTTTCGTCGATCACAGCGCTGTTTGGTAACACCAAAACCGGTACTGTTGCTTTGGCCGATGCTTCGATCAGTTCCGGAGGTTTATCCCGCAACACCACCTCGCGCAGCTCAACGTTCACCCCGCTAACCGCAATCGCCATCCTGGCGCGCATTGCATAGGGACAGCGTCGAAAGCTGTAGAGAATGGGTAGGTCAGTCATCTTGACGCGGATTGACACCAATATGCTGTTTTCCGCGTTTCTTGGCGAGCGCGATTTGCTTTTGCCGCTCGGCGAAACGCGCGCGATCATCTGCGCTGCGTTCTGCGTAGCAAGCAGGGCAGGATACGCCTTCGATGTAGTGCGCTGATGTTTTGTCGTCCTGCGAAATGGGATTGCGGCAGGCGTGGCATAACTCCATTTTTCCAAGCTCTAGCCCGTGGCGCACCGATACGCGCTCATCGAAGACAAAACACTCGCCCTGCCATTTGCTCGCCTGTTGTGGGACGTTTTCCAGATAACGTAAAATACCGCCTTTGAGATGATAGACTTCGTCGATTCCTTCGGACTTAAGGAACGCTGTCGATTTTTCGCAACGGATGCCGCCGGTACAGAACATGGCGAACTTTGTTTTGCCTTGGGCCAGCTCGTTACGATGTTCACGGAACCATTCGGGGAATTCGGTGAATGATTTTGTCTTTGGATCAACCGCACCTTCAAAAGTACCAATCGCGACCTCGTAATCGTTACGAGTATCGATCAGGATTGTGTCGGGATCAGATATTAACGCGTTCCAGTCCTCCGGCTGCACATAGTAGCCGACTTGGCGTGTCGGGTCGATGCCATCCACGCCCATGGTGACGATCTCTTTTTTAACCCGGACCTTCATCCGGTAAAACGGCATTTGAATGGCGTGTGAGTATTTTACATCCAGTTCGACACAGTCCGGCAGAGTGCGTAGCAGTGCGACGACCGCATCAATGCCAGCAACCGTCCCCGCGACTGTGCCATTGATGCCTTCATGGGCAAGCAATATCGTCCCTTTAAGGCCATGCTCGGCGCACCAGCCTGCAATTTGCTGTTGTAGCAACTCTGGCTGTGCAAAGCTGGCAAAGCGGTACAATGCCGCTACTTTTATCGATGATCCCTCAATCATGATCGGCCCTATAGCTGCGGTTTACGCGTTAGGCGATACTATATGGTACAACGCTGCGCCGGTCGGGGTCGACGATGATCTCGCGGTCGCTTGGCGGAAAGGCGCGCTGGTCGCAATCGGGGCGAGGGCACAGGCGGCAGCTGATCCCTATTTTGGTTGCGCCGCGCCCTGTGAGGTCCAGCCCGTCGGCATAGATAAACTCGCGCGCATGGTCGATTTCACACCCCAAGGCGACGGCATAGCGGCGAGGCGCGCGGTCGTAACTGCCCGATGGTTTAACAAGCCCCTTCGCCATTGAAACATAACGGACACCATCGGGCGTTTCGGCCAGTTGCACCAGAATACGGTCCGGGATCGCGACCGCTTCATGTACAATCCATAACGGGCAAGCCCCGCCAAAACGGGCGAATTGCAGGCGGGTAGCGCTGTGGCGTTTGGTGATGTTTCCCGCCATATCGACACGGCAGAAAAAGAACGGCACACCGCGCGCATTGGGGCGCTGTAGCGTGGATAGCCGGTGGCAGGCCTGTTCAAAACTGACATGAAAGCGCTGGCACAGCCGGTCGATATCATGCCGCACCCCGCGCGCTTCGTCCCGAAACCGCGCATAGGGCATCAGGATCGCGCCTGCAGCATAGTTGGCCAATCCAACCGAAAGCAGTTGGCGAGAGGCGGGGGCGCGTAACTTCGCACCTTCCACGACGGCGCTGATTTCTTCACGCAGAGCAATGGCCGCAAGTTGGTGCGCAAGCTGAAACCGGCGGCTTTCGGCAGGCTGGCTTTGATCGACAACTAAATGCCCCATTTCTGGGTCAAAGTCGCGAAGGCCAGCGTTGAGGGAATACAGCAACGAGATCGAGAGTGCATTTTTCAGATAATGCTCAAGCGCATCAATTGGTGGGGTGAGCTGCGTTCCGCGCAATTTGTCCCCCAGCGCCTCTGCCGCCTTGTCCAGCACATCAACATAATTGCCGCTGTTATGAAACCAGTCGCGCACCTCTTCCCAAGGCAGGCGCGACCCACCGGCATTATCAGCAGACAAAGCCTCATCGACAATCTGTAGCCGCTGACCGATCTGAATATAGGCCTGATGCAAAGCGGCGAACTGATCCGCCAATGCCGGCTGTTGCTCAGCAATCCGCGCCAATTGATCGGCAGACAGCGGGTTTGCGAACAGGGGATCGGCTGCGGCCTCTCGCAAGGCTGCAAACCGGCGTGTGGCGGTGTCTTCCTCATCAACATTCCAGTCGAGTGGAAAAACCCTAGCCAACGCCTCCAACAGGGCAGGGGTAAGCGGCCTGTCGTCATGCTCAATCTGCGAGAGATAGGACACGGATATTCCGAGCCGTTCAGCCATTTCCGATTGACGTAGAGCCAGCCCAGCGCGCAGCGCCTTTAACTTTTCACCCGCAAAAATACGACGCTTTGCCACAATTCTCTCCTTTGTGACTTCGTGTCTTCGTGAGAGATAATTTGAGCTCGCACGAAGACACGAAGTCACCAAGATTTTTGACACTCTATCAAGAAGCGACGATTTTGCAAACTATCACTTTGCAACTTTGCAAATTCACATTGGACATTGCCTCGGAAATCCGCTTTCTCCGCGATATCGAAATGTTTCTGGGGGAAATATGTCCGCAAATATCGCCGAAATGGAAAAGCGCATCGCACAAGCCCAGATGGGCGGTGGGCAAAAGCGGATTGATGCGCAGCACGCCAAAGGGCGTCTGACGGCGCGCGAACGGCTCCACATCTTGCTGGACGAAGGCAGTTTTGAAGAGACCGACATGTATGTCGAACACAATTGTGTTGATTTTGGCATGCAGGAACAGAAAATCCCCGGCGACGGCGTTGTCACAGGCAGCGGCACGATTAACGGGCGTTTGGTGTTCGTATATTCCCAGGATTTCACTGTTTTTGGCGGTTCATTGTCCGAGGCGCATGCGATGAAAATCTGCAAAGTCATGGACAATGCGATGAAGGTCGGCGCGCCGGTTATCGGCCTGAACGACAGCGGCGGTGCGCGTATTCAAGAAGGCGTGGCGTCGCTTGGCGGCTATGCCGAGGTGTTTCAGCGTAATGTGCTGGCTTCCGGTGTAGTGCCGCAAATCTCGCTCATCATGGGGCCGTGTGCCGGTGGCGCTGTGTATTCACCTGCGATGACTGACTTCATCTTTATGGTGAAGGATAGCAGCTATATGTTTGTAACTGGGCCAGATGTTGTCAAAACGGTTACCAATGAAGTGGTGACGCAGGAAGAACTGGGCGGGGCGATTTCGCACACCACCAAATCGGGCGTGGCTGACAATGCGTTTGAAAATGATATCGAGGCACTGCTCGCGACCCGCGATTTCTTTGACTATCTGCCAGAAAATAACCGGCTAGGTGTGCCTGAACGGCCAACGAATGACCCATGGGATCGGGAGGATTTCAGCCTCGATACCCTCATCCCGCCAAATGCGAACCAGCCCTATGATATGCACGAGCTGATCCGCAAAACGGTGGATGAAGGCGATTTCTTTGAGGTGCAGCCCACACATGCGGCAAACATCATCATCGGTTTTGGCCGGATAGAGGGGCGCACGGTAGGCATCGTCGCCAATCAGCCGTTCGTGCTGGCGGGTGTGCTGGTTATCAACAGCAGTCGCAAAGCCGCTCGCTTTGTGCGGTTTTGCGATGCGTTTGAAATCCCGATTGTGACCTTTGTTGACGTTCCCGGCTTCCTGCCCGGCACCGCGCAGGAACATAATGGTATCATCAAACATGGTGCAAAACTACTGTTCGCCTATGCCGAGGCGACGGTGCCCAAAATTACCGTTATCACGCGTAAAGCCTATGGCTGGGCCTATGACGTCATGGCGTCAAAGCATCTGCGCGGCGACCTGAACTATGCCTGGCCCACCGCCGAAATCGCGGTGATGGGCGCAAAAGGCGCAGTCGAAATCATCTTCCGCAGCGACATCGGCGATCCTGAAAAGATTGCAGAGCGGACCAAGGAGTATGAAGACCGCTTTGCCAACCCGTTTGTGGCGGCGAGCAAAGGCTTTATCGACGAAGTGATCTATCCGCATTCGACGCGGAAACGGATTGCCTTGGGACTACGGAAATTGCGGAACAAGGCGTTGGAAAACCCTTGGAAGAAGCATGATAATATACCGTTGTGACTGCTGCGATTGTCTCTACTCTAATTGGCGGTTTGCTTGCTCTAGCTGGCGCATTTGTTGGTCCTTTTCTGCAAAGGAAACATGACAAATGGTTGGCTCGCCGTACAGATCATCAGACCCTGCGGCAAAAAGCGGAAGAGCTTTTTGCCGAGCTGGATGCTGTCACACACATATCGGGTAAGGCTTCATTGCGGACTGTTGAGCGGCTGCAAGATGGAACGTTGGAAGCAATATCTTTGCCAGACCTTGGTCGAGTTCGAGCTCTAGCAACAGTTTATTTTCCAAAACTTCTTCCTCATCTCGATCAGTTTCAGACTGAAATTAACGGACTGTGGAAGGAACTGATTCCAGACTTGGGAGCAGCGTCGAAAGCACTTGACGCTGATAAAATCAAGGGTCTCGGAGTTGTGATGGTCCTGCAGCACCAACAAATTTCGACCAGACTTGTCCAAGCTGTTCGTCTGGAAATGATTGAAATCACACCCAAGTTTGAGAGTGATAATTGAAATGAAATTAGGTCGTCTCAACCATATCGGCGTTGCAACGCCTTCTATCGCGGACAGCATCGCGTTCTACCGCGACGTGATGGGTGCGACGAAAATCCATGATCCATTTGACTTGCCCGTTCAGGGGGTGAAAGTTTGCTTTGTTGATACTCCCGGTTTCGACGGCGCGCAGAACGGGACGCAGATTGAGCTGGTCGAGCCGTTGCCGGGGAACACCAGCATCGCGTCGTTCCTTGAAAAGAACCCCAAGGGTGGGCAGCATCATCTGTGTTACGAAGTGCCCGATATCCACGCCGCCAAAGCCGAGTTTGAGGCCATGGGCAAACGCGTGCTGGGCGAGCCGCGCATTGGTGCGCACGGGATGCTGATATTCTTTGTGCATCCAAAGGATATGGGCGGGGTTTTGACTGAGATTATGGAGACGCCGAAAGAGGCGCATTGATTAAACTCCTCTCCCTTCACGGGAGAGGATATGAAGACTTGGCCGCGCCCGGCCTAGTCGGAATTGGAGAGGGAGTGGGGCTGTGCTGATTGGTCCGAAACACACCCTCTCCCAGCTTCGACTAGCAAACTAGTTTGCAAGTCTGCGCAACCCTCTCCCGTAAAGGGAGAGGGGAGACCATTGGAGAGAACATGACATACGAAACCATCACCCTGGCTATAACCAACCAGATCGCAACCATCACCCTGAACAAGCCAGAGCGGCTGAACGCTTGTTCGCTCGATATGGCGGATGAGATTTCGGATGCGCTCGACCGGTTGGAGGATGCCCGTGTGCTGGTAATTACCGGCGCGGGGCGGGCGTTTTGTTCGGGGGCCGATTTGGCGGCGCGCGGTGATCGACCAGTGACAGGCGGGCAGGGCAGCTATATTGCGCTGACGCAGAAATATAACCCGATGATCCTGAAACTGATGCGGCTCGATATGCCGGTGATTACCGCGATCAACGGCCCTGCGGCGGGCGTGGGTTGTTCCATCGGGCTTGTTGGCGATTTCGTACTGGCGGGTAAAAGCGGCTATTTCCTGCAAGCGTTCGTCAACATCGGGCTCGTTCCCGATGGCGGCTCCACATGGCTGTTGCCGCGCTTGATCGGCAAAGCCCGCGCCACGCAGATGATGATGCTGGGCGAAAAGATTTCGGGCGAACAAGCCGCCGATTGGGGTATGATTTACGCTTGTGTGCCC
>JANOTI010000242.1:0-15493 GCA_031416255.1 Sphingomonadales bacterium
GGTGCAGCAGACGGTTTCAATTACCGCGTCACGAGTGGCAATCCGTTCCTTCAGCCTTTCCGTGCGACCAATTACGATCTGGCATTTGAATGGTATTTTGCGCCGCAGGCCGTGTTGTCCGTCGCTTTATTCAAAAAGGACGTCAAAACCTTTACCCAGTCGGCTTCGGTTACCGGCGCGACCTTTACGCAGACCGGTTTGCCCGTGTCCGTTCTTAACCCGGCATCGCCTGCTGCGTTGAACCCGGCACAGCAATCGCTACCGATCTGGACATTGGTTACGACGGTCAATGGATCTGGTGCGACGCTGAAAGGTGTGGAGCTTGCGGCGCAAATTCCGTTCAGCGCCTTTACAGAAGGCTTCCTTGGCAATTTCGGCATCCTTGCCAACGCGACGTTCATAGATTCAAACGCGAATTTCAATTTGCAGGGCCCGGCGATTGCTCCGGGCGGCGCGCTTCAGAATACTGCGGTATCGAACACGCTGTCGAACGTGTCGAAAAAAGCCTATAACGGTACAGTCTATTACGATGATGGCACATTTAGCGCGCGCGTAATGGCAAGCTATCGTGGGCGGTATCACGAAGGCGCAAGCGGCACAGGCAATTTGCTCGAAGGCTATGGAGCGACGACAAACATCGATGCGTCGATGCGTTACAAGCTGACCGAGTGGCTGGAGCTTTCGGTTGAAGGTAACAATCTGCTCGATACTTATCGCTATCGCTTCACAGACTTTGAAGCGGACCGGAATTACGAAAACAATCATTTCGGCCGCACCTTTTTGTTCGGTGCGCGTTTGAAAATTTAAACTTGCCGACAGTTTGGCAGCGAAACATCAAACAAAGGCTGCGTCATCGCGACATCAATGCTCGCGATACGCAGCCAGCGTTTATCGGGAGAGGGATGAAATGAAATATTCTGCGTCGCATCGTGTGTTGGCAATTGTTTGGGTAGTCGCAGTATCATCGGCTGCAACGGCTCAGGCGGCAGCACAGGACGTTCCGGCGGCGGATGAAGTCCCCGTTGAGGAAGTTTCGCCCGAAAGCGTAAACCCGGATGGTAGCATTGTGGTCACTGGCTATCGCGGATCGTTGCGCAGTGCTTTGAATGAAAAGAAGCTTTCAACAACGCAGATTGACGCGATTACGGCGGAAGACATCGCTGATTTTCCTGACACCAACCTGGCTGAATCGCTTCAGCGTTTGCCGGGTGTTTCCATTGACCGCGACAATGGTGAAGGCCGCTCCATCACCGTTCGCGGACTTGGTGGCGATTTCAACCGGACACGGCTTAATGGCTTAGAAGCGCTTGCGACCGCAGGCTCGAACGATGCCGGAACGAGCCCGAACCGCAGCCGCTCGTTCGATTACAACACCTTCGCTTCCGAACTGTTCAGCTCGCTAAAGGTGCAAAAAACACCGTCAGCTGAAACCGATGAAGGCTCGCTTGGCGCAACGATTGATCTGCAAACAGGGCGGCCGTTTGATTACAAGCGCACAACTGTCGCATTGTCAGCAGAGGGTAGCTATCAAGAAAACAGCAAGAAATGGAGCCCGCGTCTGGCCGGACTGGTTTCGACCAAATTCCTTGACGATAGCATGGGCATTTTGGTTTCCGGTGCTTACAGCAAGTCTGAAAACGAAATCGATCAATACCGTCGCCAGCCGGGCGCTGCTGACTATTTGTATCGCGGAACACAATGGGCCGGCAACGAGAATCCGCAACGCGCTGGTTTTGCTGCGCCCACCGGCACAACGTTTGGTACAGCGGTGACCAATCCTGACGCGATTGCCGCACTGACAGGATCCAATCCAGCCGCTTATGCTTTGCTCTATCCCGGCGCGCCGTTCAACACGCCGGACCGTTTTGATGATTCAGTGTTGCGTATTCCGTCATTGCTCAACATCGAGCAACAGGATGTCAAAACTGAACGGCTGGGACTGACTGCGGCTTATCAATGGCAGATGGGTGATCGCACACGGTTGAGCATTGATGGTGCCTATTCCAAGTACAAAAACGAAAGCACATATAATCAGATCCAGACTGTCGGCCTGAACCGCAACAACACCAACGCCACCTATAACACTGCGACGAACACGCTGACGCCTATTGCGGCACGTGCGTTGTATCCCGGGCTTTGCGTGCCAACAGCCGGGTCGGACATTCTGCCAGCGCAGGATTGCGGGCAGCAGATTTACGGATCAACGCCAGCCTTTGGCGCCGCGTTAAGTTCGACTAACGTGCTGACAGCATCGGTGTTGGGTGCAGCGGCAGTGGTTCCCGGTGGCACGTCGCCTGCGAACTCGAATATTTTCAGCGTCAATACTTTCAACCTTGATCCGTATGATTATTATAACAACCCGGGTTCGGTTGGCTATATTCCGTCATCCAATCGGCTGGCCTTTCGCGGGGCCTTGATTGGCCGTCCGGCCGTCGAAGTGTTGGATGCGAACGTGACCAATGGGCTTGCCGACTATCTGGTGCTGCGCAATGTTGATTTCCGGTCGGCGCAGGACCAGTCGAAATATTCAACGACGTTCAAGCAAGCCTCGTTCAATCTTGACCATGAATTCAGCGATACATTCCGTACGCAGATCATTGCCGGAATGTCGGAATCGAAAAACAACACACAGGGCCTGCTTGTCGAATATAACCGCATGGATAGCCCCGGATCGTTCATCTATGACGAGCGTGGGGGTGGCAACATGCCTATCGTTGACCTTGGATTTGATGCCTCCAATCCCGCGAACTGGGAAGTGGTGAAAGGGTTTTCGGGCATCCGCAATTTTCAGCGCTTCGTAACCAACACGTATAAACAAGCCAAAATCGATTTTGATTGGGAAGTGAACGACCAGTTCAGTCTCGGCTTTGGCGCAAACCTCCGCAAATTTGCTTTCGAAACCGAATTGTTTGAACGCAACAACGACTTGCTCAATCCCACATTGCGGGAAGCAGGCGTCACTACAGCTTCGGTTTCAAGAACGATCAATTTTGGCCAAGGCCTAGATGTCCCTGCAGGAACGCTGACGAGCTTTGTTGTGCCCGAGATTTCCGCATTCCAAAGGTTGTTCGACTTCACCTGTGATTGCGTCAACAAATGGGGCGATTGGCGCTTGACCAACAAGCGCAATGGCGGCCGTGAAAATTTTGGCGTTAGCGAAAAAGATACCGGTTTCTATCTGCAAACCGACTTTAACTTTGACCTGTTGGGTAGACCAATGCGCGGCAATGCCGGAACGCGTGTTGCGATCACAGATGTGACATCGGACGGAACATCGTCTGCGGGTCGCCCGATTCAGGGCAAAAACAAATACACCGATTATTTGCCATCGATGAATTTGGTGTACGAACCGGCGGATGATTTCTTCCTACGTTTCGGCATATCAAAGGTTATGGCGCGGCCGTTACTGGGCAATTTGTCGCCATCGATTACCGCAATCAGCGTGCCGAATACCGGTGCGACTGTCGGCGGAACAATGACCATCGGCAACCCGAAACTGGCCCCGTTCCGCGCGATGAATATCGATCTAAGCGCCGAATGGTACTTTGCACCCGGTGGCCTTTTGAGCCTCGCGTTCTTCAACAAAGACATCGCCAGCTTCCCGCAGACGGTGTTGTTTGAAGCTAAGCTGTCGCAGCTAGTGGACCCGGAATCGGTTGCTGCCATTGCAGCAGGTTTCACCAACGCGAACCAGATCGCTTACATCAACGCCGACAACACGTTTCTGTCGCGGCAGTTCCGTGATGCCCCCGGCGGCTGGTTGCGCGGGATCGAGGCGTCGTTCCAAACCGACTTTACCTTCTTGCCGGGCTTTCTTGAAAATTTCGGCGTCCAGTTCAACTACACGCGGATTTGGTCGGAGCTGAACTATATCCTTGATCCTGGCACAGCAACGGCACCGCAGGTTACAGCCAAAGCTCCGTTCCTTGGCGTGTCTCCGCAAGCGTTTAACGCTACGCTCTATTATGAAGATAAAAAGTTCCGTGCCCGTGTGTCGGCGGCTCAGCGCAAAGGGTACAGCACAACCTATCCCATCGCTTCGGGCGCATGCAGCCCGGGCTTGCAAGCGCCGCTTCCGGCGAACCCCTCCATCGCGGGGGTTGAATGCAACGGCCCGCTGATTAACGACTTTGCCTTTAGCCGTTCGACGCTGAATGTTGACGCATCGATGAGCTATAAAGTCACGAGCTTTGCGACAGTGTCGCTTGAGGGCCTAAACCTAAGCAACCAGACTACAAACCGGTACGCGTATCAAGGTCAGGAAGCCGTCACCCAATATTCGAGTTCGGGACGCATTCTTCGTGCCGGTCTCCGCATAAAGTACTAACCCGGTGAAGGGTCGCCATATTGGGGCGCAGGTTTTGGCCTGCGTCCTTCTATGTTTCAGCGTTCAAGCTGCGTCTCCTACGCCCAAAGCACAGCTGGCGTTTAAGGGGGCTGAGGGCGCCGGGCGTTTTGCCGCGGGTGGGCGCGGAGGCGTTGTTATCCGCGTTATCAATTTGAACGATGACGGCCCCGGCAGTCTGCGCGCTGCAATTGTTGCCAAAGGGCCGCGGATCATTGTCTTTGACGTGGCAGGCACGATCCGTTTGAAAAGCGATCTCGTTATCCGCGAGCCACGTGTCACGATCACCGGCGAAGGCGCTCCCGCTGGCGGCATCGCCATTGCCGATCACGGGCTGGTCATCAAAGCCGATGATGTCATCATCCGCTATTTTCGCTCAAGATTGGGCGATGTCTCCAAAGTTGAAAGCGACGCGATTTCGGTATCGAGCGGACGGCGGATCATCCTTGACCATGTCTCGGCCAGCTGGTCGGTGGATGAGACCTTGTCCGCATCTGCGCGCTATACCGACAGCGAGGGCATCTATGACCTGACCGTGCAATGGTCGATTATATCGGAATCGCTTCGCAATGGCGGCCATGCCAAAGGCGAGCATGGCTATGGCAGCCTGGTTCGCGGTGGGCGCGGGTCGCGGTTTAGTTTTCACCACAATCTATGGGCGCATCATGTTCAGCGTATGCCGCGCCCGGGCAATTACACATCCGCCGAAGAAGATCCGTTGGGGCCGCTGATCGAATTCCGCTCAAACGTCTTTTACAATTGGGGCGGATCACGATCGGGGTATAATGCCGACAAGGAAAGCAACGCGGCTTACAACTTCATCGACAACGCTTATGTCGCCGGCCCCGACAGCAAAGGCCGCGTGATATTCCGCGAAGAAAACCCACGCGCGCGCAGTTGGTTTTCGGGGAATAGCCTAGACGGCGTCCTTCCTGCTGATCCGTGGAGCTTGACGGCTGGCATCATCAACCGGCTGAGTGCACCGCTCTACGTTGCCCCCGTTGTGGCCGATCCCGCTGCTTCAGCCTATAAACGCGTTCTTGCCAAGGCCGGTGCATCAAAACCGCGTGACAGCGTCGATGCGCGCGTCGTCGCTGATGTCCGCGTACGCACAGGGCGGATTATTGATAGCCAGACCGCTGTTGGCGGCTGGCCGGATTTAGAAGGAATGAAACGATGATTAGCCGCCGGACCAGCCTGTTGCTTTTGGGGTCGACACCTTTGCTCCCCTCACTCGCGCGCGCGCAAGGGTCGGCGGCAACGTCCAGCCTTGATCCGCATGCTGCAATGAAATGGGCCAAGGGTTTTGAAGGGCAGCGCAAAGCCGATCTTGGCAACGGCAAATTCCTGAACCCTGTTTTTGCTGGCGACCATCCCGATCCGTCGTTGATCTGTGATGGGGAGGATTACTACCTGACCTTTTCCAGCTTTGATGCGTATCCCGGAATCGTCATCTGGCACAGCCGCGATCTGGTCAACTGGCGGCCGGTCACAGCGGCGCTGACTCAGCCGATTGGTTCGGTATGGGCGCCTGACCTGATCAAACATGAAGGGCGGTTTTATTGCTATATCCCTGCGCGTACGCCCGAGAAGAAATCGATCTATGTCATTACCGCGGACAAGATCGAAGGACCATGGAGCAACCCCGTTGACCTGAACCTGCCCGTCCATATCGACCCCGCGCATGTTGCGGACGAAGACGGCCGGCGTTGGCTGTTCCTATCGGGCGGCGACCGTGTGGCGCTTTCTGCCGACGGACTGTCAACCACAGGCGCAGTCGAGCATGTCTATGACCCATGGCGCTATCCCGAAGAATGGGTGGTTGAAACGTTCGCCCCCGAAGGTCCCAAAATCACCAAGCGCGGCGACTATTGGTATATGACAACGGCGGTCGGCGGTACTGCTGGCCCGCCCACCGGTCATATGGTCATCATGGCACGCAGCAAATCGCTGGCTGGCCCGTGGGAAAATTGTCCGCGCAACCCATTGATCCGGACATTGTCTGCCCGCGAAAAATGGTGGTCACGCGGCCATGCGACGTTGTTTGAAGGGCCGGGCGGCACGTGGTGGATGCTCTATCACGGCTATGAAAACGGCTATTGGACATTGGGGCGGCAGACATTGCTGGAGCCGGTGAAATGGGCGGCGGATGGCTGGCCAAGGCCGCTGGGCGGCGACTTGTCGCGCCCGATAAAAAAGCCACGCGACAGTGGTCCGCAAGCGCACGGCGCTCCGTTGTCGGATGATTTCTCCACTGACAAAATGGGGACGCAATGGGCCTTTTACGATCCAGCAGCGGGTGAGGCGCGGCGCCTGAAACGCAGTGGCGGTACCTTGCACATGGCGGCGAAGGGAAAGACCCCGTCGGATTGTTCTCCGTTGTGCGCATTGGCGGGGGATCAGGCCTACCGAATCACCGCCGATATTGAGGCGGATGCAGGCGCAGAAGGCGGTTTGTTGCTGTTCTACAACCGCCGCTTGTACGCAGGGTTCGGATTTGGCGGCAAGGGCCTCGTCATGCACCGCTACGGCCTGCAACGACCACGCGGAGCCATTCCCGGGCAGCGCGATCCAGGCGGCAGCAGCGTATCAAAACTGTCCATCCGGCTGACCAACGACCATAATATCCTGACGATCCACACCAGCGACGACGGACGCAAAACGTGGCGCAAATTTGATGTGCAGATGGAGGTTTCGGGCTATCATCATAATGTGGCTTATGACTTCCTCTCGCTGCGCCCTGCACTCTACTCCGCCGGAAACGGCGAGGTGCGGTTTCGCAATTTCACCTATGAGGCGCTGCCGTGACCATCGGTCGCAGAACATTGCTCGGCTTTGCCGCCAGCGGCGCAGCAACAGCGGCTCTGGGGCAAACCGCGCCGCCGGTCACTGGCAAGGCGCTGCCTTCCGGATTGCCGCAACCGACCGAAACGATTGACCTATGGCCCCATGGTGCGCCGGGCATGCCTGCTGTGCCATTGGTTGAAACTGTCAACGAACGCTCCACCGACGCGCAGCTGACCGACCGCGCCGTGTTCGGCATTAGCCGCCCGCGCATGGCGGTGTTTCGTCCAACCCGCCCCAATGGTGCAGCGGTTATGATTACTCCCGGCGGTGGCTATCGCTGGGTCGTTGTCGATAAAGAGGGCTATGAAATGGGCCGCTGGCTCGCGGCGCGGGGCTTTACCGTGTTCGTGCTCTTCTACCGGCTTCCGGGCGAAGGCTGGGCGGCGGGCTCCGATGTTTCGCTATCGGATGCCCAGCGTGCGATGCGCCTGATCCGCCACCGCGCGAGCGATTATGGCGTCGATCCAGAACGTGTGGCCGCGATGGGCTTTTCCGCTGGCGGGCATCTGTGTTGTGACCTGACCGTGCGCTATGCAACTCTCACCTATAAGGCCGTGGATAAAATCGACAGCCTCTCCGCCCGACCCTTCCTGTCCGCACCGATATATCCGGTCGTTTCAATGAGCGCGCCCTTTGCGCATATGGGCAGCCGGGAAAAGCTGTTGGGGGCTAATCCAACGACAGAACGCGAACACGCATACTCGCCGCATTTGAACGTACCCGACAATGCGCCACCGGTTTTTTTGGTCCATGCCGAAGACGATGATGTTGTGCCCGTTGAAAACAGCCTGTTGTTTCGTGCGGCCTTGCGCGCACAGAAATTGCCTGTCGAAACGCATCTGTTTACGCATGGCGGACACGGCTTTGGCCTACGCAAGGCCATCGGAAAACCAGCCGAGATATGGCCACAGCTTTTCATCGATTGGGCAAGGGCAATGGGGCTAAACAGTTGATATTACGATGTGGGTATGTCCACCGGCGTTGGGATGCAAAAGCAATCTGCGCAATTTGGATCAGTTTGCAGCGGCACTGCGTAGCGAAATTTATGGCCTTTCTCGCCTTTAGATCTGGCGCTTCCGAACCCCAATAAAGCGACAAAATCCTTACTGCGGCGTTAACCGCGCTGCGTTACCGAAGTTTGAGGTTAACAGCATAAAACCAGTTGAACGATGAGTTTCGTTTTATCTGGAGATCGTGCCATGTCGATTAAACATATAGTGCCGGTATTGGCCGCACTCGCAGTAACGGGCAATGCTGCCGCGGTTGCACCGGGTGTCGATGTCAATTCGGGTCAGTACAGCATTTCAATTTCGGGTTTTGTGCCAGTGGTGTGCCGCGCAAGTGTAGGGGCCAGCATGGTGCCAAGTACCAATTCGACCGTCAACCTCGGCGGTCTGACCGAATTTTGCAACAGCCCCAATGGCTATGAAGTCTTTGCTGATTACGCGCCCGGCCTTTCTGCTGCGACGTTGATGGTTGATGGGCAAAAGGTCAATCTGTCCAACGACGGTTCGACCCGGATCAGCAAGTCGAACACAGCGGCAATTGCCAGCCGTTCGTTGGAGCTTGACCTGTCAAAGGTTCAAAATGCCAACGGCTCGATTTCGTTCCGCATCGTACCGATGTAAAAACGCACTGACGCAATCAAAACGGGCGGCTTGGCAAATGCCACGCCGCCCGTTTGGTGTGTTGTATCAGTGCCAACTCCTTGGCCGTTTAGGGGCAGGGGGAGCCGACTACAGACGCGATTTGCGGAGTAACAGTGACGTTCAGCGTGTCGGTATAGGCCGCCGCTGGCGTTTTTAGGCTACCGCCCTCGGTCAAGACCACCGTTACGGGCAGCAATATCCCGCTAACGCCAGCTCTGGTGCAGGTTTTTGTGATCGGGGACTGCGGACTAATTGCTGCACCACTAACACCAGTGCGGGTCACCCCGACTAGAGTTGCGTTGTACGCGAGCGACTGTCCCGGCGTTGCAGGGTTTCCGCCCGAATACGTTAGCCGGTAATTGTTGGTTGAATTCATGCTGATCGCATAGGCCGCCGAGCTGGCGACGCGAATGTCGCCGGTACGCGTGTAAGTGCCCGGCGATCCCTGCACTTCAGCGGTGGTTTTATCTCCGACTTCACCGAAATTAAGGGCTGGGCCGACATAGCTTGCTTGCAGCGCGCTGAGCACAACGACCGGAAAGACAACCGCGTTACTGATTTGCCCTGTTTGCTGTGTCTTAGGGCCACCACCGGTTGTGCTGCACGCAAAAATCGCATCAAACGCAAGGCTGTTGACAGCATTCAGATTAAGATTGGCGGGCAACGTTATTTGAAAGGTCACCACGGCGGTATCGGACGCAGCGTTTTCGCCCGTAAACGACAATTTTAAGAAACTGTTGGTGGCGCTTGGAATTACCGAGGTTGGTGCAACAATCGGCGGTGAACTGGCAAAATCGTAAAAGATATTACGGTTCAATCCCTCAACCGCGCCAGTAATCACAACGTTCGTCGGCACAATGCTGGTGCCATTGGCAGCTGCACTCTGCGCCTTTAGGTAGAAATTCACGATATCTGTTTTTGCCCCGCCCGCAGGATTCAACCGAGTTAGGTTTAGAGTGATTGTCGTTGCGGCAAGGCCGGTGGGGTTAAACGGGTCGTAATAGGCTGTGCCTGCCGTTGCGCTCCCCGTGATGCCGCAGGTCGCAGATTGCGCCCATGCGGCGCTGCTAAACGTCAGCGACATAATCGCGGCTAGCAAACCGGTAAACAGCTTTGAAAGTGTCATATTTTGCATATTACGGCCCCTTGCGCGCGGTCTGGTCGCCCAGCTTTACCGCACCCTCTGCATTTTCTGGAATAGTGATTTCGAAAACCGATTTGCGGTCATCGAGCATTTCGAGCCGCCATTTGCCCGGTCGCAATCCGGACATGCCGAATTTCCCGTCGCGGTTGGTAAATACGGTCAGCCCGGGTCGTTCGGGATTGGCAACTTCGGTCGCGGTTCCGGTCAACAACGAAATCGGTTCGCCATCCTCGTTCAACAAGCGACCCATCGCTGTCACCGAATATTCGGAACCGACGGTGAAGACATAGCCGCTCTTATACGGCGGGAACGCACGGTACGACCCTTGGCCCAGATCAAATCCACCCGGTGCGGACGGCGCATCAATTGCGGTGGTTCGTTCTGAATAAGAACTCATGTTCGGCTGAGTCGCCGCGTTCAGGATTCCGGTTTCTGCGGTGAAGCCAAAGGGTGTAGGTTCGACCACGACATTGCTGCCTTTCAGGCTCTTATGCCCTTTAACGATGGCGAAACTGTCATAAATCGGGCGCCCGACCGAGAACGCCCCATCGGCCAACGCAAAGGACGTTGCTGCGCGGACTGAGGTCCGTTGCCCTAACGACCGGCCAAAGCTGTCGGTGTAGGTGCCAAAGTGGCTGAGACCGAGTTCGGCGCGGTTCGCGAAGTAATTGGCGTTGACTGAAGTGCCTGCACCATTGTCGCTGCGTTCGACATCGGCCGATACGTTGAACGAACCAACGCCTTGCCCTTGCAGTGTTTGCAGCGATAAGCGCGAACGGTTGTCGCGCGTGTCATAATCGGCGCGCGCGCTGGAGAAACGACCAAGCCGGATGTTCAGCGAAAGCAAGCCCGATACACGGCTGCCGAAATTGTCGCGTTCATAGCGCGCATCAGCGGTAAGCGACGCTGTGTTCGATATCCGGTAGCCCATCGTCGCGCGGTAGGTTTGCGCATCCCGCAGCAAGCCGCGTGCCCGTGAATAGCGGCCATCGACACCACCATAAAGCCGGTCGTTGAACGCATGCGAATACCCGCCGCTTGCTTCCCATTTGTAGGGGTTATTCGGCAATATCGTTCCGGCAGAGCCGAAATCCTTGCTGCGCGTTTCGAACGCGAGGTTGAGCGAGTCTGTACGCCCGTCCGCGCGCTGGATCAGGCGTTGAAAGGTGGTGACCGATGCATAGCCTGTGCCCGCATCTTGGATATCCGACAGCGAAAAGTTCATCGATACTGTACCGATGGAGGTCGCAAAAACGCCTTCTACGCCAGCCATTTCGACATTTTTATCGGCTTGAACGTTAAAGCCGACCGTTGCTGTGTCGCTGATACCGCGGCGGAAAAAGCCCGACATCGTGAAATCATCGCTATAATTTGGTCCGCGCTGATCCAGCGGCGCATCAACACCGGCGAACAGTCCAAATTCGGTGAGGCCCTTTGCCAACTGCGATTGGTCAAGAAAGACATTGAAACGCAGCAATTCGGTGCGTCCGGTATCATCCTGAATGTTCAGCTTAATGTCGTTCGAGCCCTGCGTGAACGGGAAGTCGCGTAAATTATAAACGCCGGGGTTCAGTTGCAGGCGGCGGACGATTTGGCCATTCACCTGCACCTCGACAGTCGAGGCACGATCCAGTTGGAAGCTGCGGTCCCCGCGTGGCCGAACGATCTGCTGCGGTTGCAAAGTCGAATAGGACCGGAATACCGACAGGCCGGCAATATCCGGCGCTGACTGGAACCCGCGAGAAACGGTTTGAAGATCGCCTACGGTCCAACGCATCAGGTTGTTGGTATCGTCAATTACAGCGCGGCTGCCCTGACGCTGAAAATCGGGGCTAAGTGAACCGGGTTGCCAGAATGCTTCTGATTCAAAGACAACACCACCCACGCGGCTTGCACCGTCGAGGAAAAATACGGGATTGCCAAAACCACTGCCCGGACCGTTGTGAATATAATCCAGCGAGCTGCGCACATTGACATAAGCGCTAAACCCGGCGGGCTTTTCAAACGTACCGACCGAGTTCCGGTCCATTGGCGATACAGTGACGGAGCGTGAAGCGCGCCGTTCCGGGGCAATGTCGAGTTTAAGTTCAAGCGTCTGCGGATCATAGCTTACGCCAACACCAGAAGCCTGAAAATCGGAGGAGGTAAGCGTGCTGCGCCCGGCAAACGAGCCTTGCAAGGCTTTCAGCGCGGTCGGATCGAGCACATTGCTGAGCAGATCCAAAATGCGCTGTGCCGAAAATTCGATGCTGTTGTCAGCATTGATACGCAGCAGCACGTCACCAAGATAGACATTCCCGTCCTTGGCAGGGATCGTCAGATCAATGGCGCGTCCGGTCGGATTAAGCGGGCCCGTTGCGTCAGTGGGCGCTTCGATGCGGATGCGGCGATCTTGCACCTGTGCGGTAGCACCGGGCTGAGCGGCAATAACCGCTTCCGAGGTGATAACCAGCGCTAGCGCTGTGCCTACGCATAGGCTCAAGACCCGATGCTTGCGGGAGTTATTCAGCTGTAAATTGAGCATCGACTGTCGCCGTTCCGGCTGGAAGTTCAAGGGGAAGCTGCATTTTACGGACTTGCCCTGATCCAACTAGGCCAAAGCCAATGGTTTGCTGAATTTCTGGGCCAGATAGAGTCTGCTTGATCGTTTCCTTGCCCGCGGCATCGCGGCCTACAATGCGCAGGCGGCCATCGGACAAATAGGCATGCGAAGGTGAGTCATTGTCGAGCGTCAGCACCGCGAACAGCTTTCCAGCTTCGCCCGTAGTTACCGATGCGGCCTTAATTTGCAGATTCGGTTTTGCACCCTGGGGTGCAATGCTGACCAGCACCTGAAAATTATACAAAATTTGGATGGCCGATTGGCCTTCGGGTAGCTTCACAGGCAATTGCGCGACTGTAACATAATAATGTTTGCTGCGTGCAAGCGCGGGATCACCGACATATTGGATGCGGAAAGACTGTGTCTGGCCTGGCTGAATCAACGCTTGCGGTGGAAAGATTAACAGATCACCGGGATCGGCCCCTGACGGTTTTAGATTGTCGCCATCGGGAACCAGTTCCTCAACGCGCAATTCGACGGGCAGGGGCGTGGCGAAAGTGTTTTCCACCGTCAAAATCTGAGTCATGCCGCGACCAGCCGTTTTCAGATTGATAACAACGGGTTGCACCGTCATCGCGACTGTTTGGGCAATCGGAAATATGGTTAACGCCAAGGCGGTAAAAGCTAATCCGATATGTTTGAACATCTTACTCACGAAATTTCCCCTGAAGCAAAAACGAAATCTAGTTCGCTGCTCTGAATTCTACAGTAATGGTGTCGGCATAGGCCCCCGCGACCAGTGGCGTGTTGCCAGCGGGTACGGAAAAGCCGAAATCAACGGTGCCCGCTCCGCCATTGGCGGAATTTATCTGCAAACCGCCCAATACATTGCTCAATTGGGTGCGGGATTGGCCTGCCCATTGCGCGCTAAGCGAATACGGCAGGAATTCTGCGAAAGCGCCGCGCGACTGGTTGCGTTCGTTGCTGCCAAGGCGGCGAAGGCCACCGTTGCTGCTTTGAATGCGCAGCAAATGCGCGCTGTTGCAAATTACCGGGAACGACAAGCTCAACGATGTGTTGCGCGGCGTTGCTGTTAAAGGATTGACCATTTCAACGATGCGAATTTCGCCGCTCGTACCTGAAAGCCCACGGAAATTGGCATTCACGCCGCTCGCATCAAGCGGTGCGCGCATCAGGCAGGCAGGGATTGCTGTACCGACGATCTCGACGGGACGCAGGCCAGTATCTGTGGTTTGCGCAAAGGCTGGCGTCGCTACCAGAAGCAGCGGAAGAAGGATCAGCTTTTTCATCGTTGCGGCTCCAGTGTGATACGCAGTGTTTCGGCGTAATTGCCTGCAATCACTGGCGCATTGGATTGCACGTTCGATGCGCCCGGCTGAATTTCAAAGCGCATGGAAAGATTTCCAGCGGTCGGATCGGTCACGCGGATCGATTGTTCGTTAAAACGGCGGATTTGCGCGTCGGCGTTTAGCAATAAAGTCTGTTGGCCCCAGTTGAAACGCGCCTGATACGGGATAGCCGAGGCAAAGCCCTGCGGTGCAGCCGTCGCGGTTGCGGTGCGGAACAGACCGTTGTTCGATGCCTCAACACGCAATTGATGCGGGAAGTTACAGACAGCGTCAAAGCGCAATTCAACCGAAGCCGCTTTGGTCGCCAAGGTAGTCGGATCGACCAAAGAATCGATCTGCAACAGCGTGCCATTAAGGCCGCGGAAATTAACCTGCGCTCCGCTTGCAACCGTCGGTGCTTGCAGCACGCAAATATTGGGCGAGTTGCCAGTGACCGGGAAACTGCGGGTCTGCACAGGCTGCGGATTGCCTGAAACCTGTGCGGTCGCTGCGCTGGAAAGCAGAATGAGCGGCAGGAGAAATGTTTTCATCGGTCGTCCCCTAATTCGCTGCCGAAACGGTGACAGTCACCAGCCCGAGATAATTGGTATCGCCAACCATCCGAAGCGTATCGCCGCCGCCCGTTGTAAAATTGGAAACGCTCACCGTGATGTTACCGGTATAGGCGCTGTTGCGAGACTGAAGCGCTGATGTATTGGTCGTTGCCGCTGTCGAAAAAGTGGCAGGAACATCGGTCCAGCCAGAAGCGACCGCTGTATAATGCACGGTTTTTGAAAAACCCGATGGCGGGTT
Source organism: Sphingomonadales bacterium (assembly GCA_031416255.1). GTDB lineage: Bacteria > Pseudomonadota > Alphaproteobacteria > Sphingomonadales > Sphingomonadaceae > Sphingorhabdus_B. The sequence continues at coordinate 14,690 of JANOTI010000242.1, forward strand.
CGCTGAAAAATTTTGCGCAATCATCGGCGTTGCCGAAACCTGAATTGTGCTGCGCGGCGAGCAGAACGACCCCGCCAGCGTGCGCGATGGTGCAGACAATGTCCGCAACAGGAACCCGGTCGAGGTATCGATCAACGTGCCAACGGCAAACGATCCGTCGGATGCCGACAGCGTGCCGCCTGCGCACAGGATTGGCACTGTGCCATTGATGACAATAGGGCCCTGTGTTGAACTAGGCCCTGCATTTTGGGCAAGGGCAGGGCTGGCCAAAGCCAGCCCGCTGGCGGTCAATCCCGCCAAAGATGTCAATGCGAAGGTGCGCAATGCCATTTTCCAATACCCCTTATCTTAAAGCCCGTTGCCGGGTGCCGGACCAAGCGTGATAACAACTTGGCCGCTGTAATTGCCTGCAACCAGCAACGCATCCGATGGCACCGAGAATGAAGCGAGCGTCAGTGTAACATCACCCAGTTTCGGTGTTGGCTGCGTTCCGCCTGTTGCCGTTGCGGTTGGGCTGGCGCCCGCTGCGGTTGCGGCGGTTGTCGCAGCGGCATTTGTTGTTGCCCAGCCCGAAACCGTCGCCCCGAAATTCACCGCCCGGGCAAAGCCGGCCGGTGGTGTCGAGGTGTTGGAACCGGTGAGTGCCGTCGCATCCACGCGGATCGCGCTGTTGGCATAGTTGCAGAAGGATTGCGGCATGGAGACGGTGCGGTTGGCAATAACGGTCAACCGACCGACCCGTGTTCCCGATACATCAATCAGCTGGCCCAAATTGACCGATGACTGTGATGGCGTGCCAAGGAT